>DASYRW010000161.1:0-5019 GCA_036003985.1 Thermoplasmatota archaeon | reverse complement strand
GCAGCAGCGCGCCGCGGCGCAGCGCGAAGGGCGCGACGCACGCCGCGAGCGCGATCCACCATAGCACGAGCAGCAGCGTCACCGCGGCCGGGCCCGCTGCCTGGTCGAGGCCCTGCGCGAAGGCGCGGCCGTCGTCGGTGGTGAACACCAGCGCCAGCGCGCCGGCGAGCGCGAGCAAAGCGAGGCCGGAGCTGTAGTCCGCGAGCCGGCCGAGGCGCGCGGGGCGCACCACGCGGTGCACCTGCTCGCCCTCCAGCAGCGCCAGGCCGCGCATCGCTCCGCGCCAAGGGGGCCGCGGCCCATGAAGCTAGCGGGTGGCGCGTCGAACGCCGGAAGCCTCAAGGCTGCGGGGCCAGCATGCCGAGCCGTGGACGACGACCCAGAGCTGGCCGCCATCCGCGCGCGCAAGCTCGCCGAGCTGCAGCAGCGCGCGGCGCAGCCGCGGCTCGATCATCCCGTCGTAGTCACGGACGCAACGCTGCCCGCCTTCGTCGCGGAGCATCCCATCGCGGCCGTGGACTGCTGGGCCGCGTGGTGCGGCCCTTGCAGGCTCATGGATCCGGTCATCGAGAGCCTCGCGCGCGAGCTCGCGGGCCGCGTCGCGTTCGGCAAGCTGAACGTGGACGAGAATCCCGGCGCGAGCGAGCGCTTCGGCGTCGCGAGCATCCCCACGCTGCTCGTGTTCCGCGCGGGCAAGCTCGCGGGCGAGGTCATCGGCGCCGTGCCGGCCGCGGTCGTACGGGCCAAGCTCGGCGTGTGAGCAGCATCGTCGAGCGCCTGCCGGTGTAGCGCTTCGGCGGGTGGCAGCGAAGCCTCATGCTCGCGTACCCGCTTGGCCGCTGCGTGGCGAGCGTTGGACCGCGGCTCGTGGCCTTGCTCGTGCTGGCTCCGATCGCGGCGGCGCCGGCGACCGGCTTCCATGGCGACGTCTGCAGCAGCGACGGTGCGAATCCGGCGACGCACATCGCGCCGGGCGCGGACGGCTTCTCCGGCGTCCTGACGGCGGCCAGCCCGGGCCCCATTCCCTTCCTTGTGTCGCTTGGGCCCGGGCCTCACGCGCTTGTGGTCGAATGGATCGGTTGGGGGGACATTGCCGCGTGCAAGGTCGGCGAGGGCCCGGAGCACGCTTGCGCGGTGGACAACGTTTGGCCCTTCCCCGATCTTTGTCTTGCGAGCGTGCCTGGCAACCCGGGCGCGGGCCCCGCCCTCGAGGGGCCGGGCGACTTCGTCATCTTTGCTCGATGGCTGCCGAGCCCTTACCCGTGCGACGGCTGCCCCGTCACGTTCTTTGTCGGGCTCGTGATCGGCGCCTGACCCGCCCCCGGTTCGCAGGGAACGCTTATGAGGGCGAGTGGCCGACGCCCCCGCGTGCGCGCGCTCGTGCTCGTGGCGACGCTGGCATTCCCGGGCCTGCTCGCCGCGCCGTCGCTCGCGTTCCACGGCACCGCTTGCAGCGCCGACGCGGCGGAGCCAGCGTTCAACTTCGCCGGCGCGGCATTCGTGTTCGGCGGCGGCACGACGGACGATTCGACGGCGAAGGTCGAGGCGGTCCTCGGGCCGGGGCCGCACACGATGGTGCTCGAGGTGACGAAGAGCGCGGACGTGGCCGTCTGCCAGATCGGTGCGGCGCCCGGCACGCACGACTGCGAGCGCCGTCTGGCCTGGCCGGTGCCCGCGATCTGCACCGTCGAAGGCCCGGGCGACTTCGTGATCCACGTGCGCGCCCTGCCAGGTGGCGTGACGCCGGCGATGCTGTTCGTCGGCGCGATCGCGCCCGCTTAGCGCTTGCCTTTCTTGCGCTCCACCGCGCGCCGCGCCGCGGCCGCGACGTGCTTCGCCGTGAGGCCGTACTTCTCGTACAGCTCGGCTGGGGTGCCGCTCTCGCCGAAGGTGTCGCGCACGCCGACGCGTTGGACTGGGACCGGGTGCTCCTCCGCGAGCACCTCGCACACCGCGCTGCCAAGGCCGCCGATGATGTTGTGGTCCTCCGCGGTCACGACCGCGCCGCACTCGCGCGCTGCTTGGATGACCAGCGCGGTGTCGAGCGGCTTGATCGTGCTCATGTTGATGACGCGCGCCTGCAGGCCCTCGGCCTTGAGAGTTTCGGCGGCTTGCACGGCCTCGGCCACGAGCGAGCCGCACGCGATGATCGCGACGTCGTTGCCGGGCCGCAGCATCTCGCCCTTGCCGATGCGGAACACGAAATCGTCGCCGTGGGTGATGGGCAGCTTGTTGCGCGTCGTGCGCATGTAGCAGGGGCCCTGGTGCTCGGCGAAGGCGAAGACCGCCTTCTCGGCCTCGACCGCGTCGCTCGGCACCACCACGACCATGTTGGGCAGCGCGCGGTAGATCGCGATGTCCTCGATGCACTGCGCGCTGCTGCCGTCCTCGCCGATCTGGATGCCCCCATGGGACCCAGCGAGCTTGACGTTCGCCTTGGTGCGCGCGATGCTGTTGCGCACCTGCTCGAACGCGCGCTCGCCGAAGATCGCGAAGCTGCTGGCGAACGGGATCTTGCCCGTCGCGGCCAGCCCAGCGGCGGTCACGACCATGTCCTGCTCGGCGATGCCCATCTGGATGAAGCGGTCGGGGAACTCCTTCTGGAACCAGATCGCGCGCGTGCTGTCCTGCAAGTCCGCGTCGAGCGCGACGACGCGGGGGTTCACCTTGCCGAGCGCGACGAGGCCCTTGCCGTAGCCGTCCCTGACAGGAAGCGCGGTCTCCTTCTTCCCTGGCTCGGTGGTGGGTGCGCCGCCCATGTCAGGCCCCCCCAAGCTCCTTCTTGGCGCGCTGCATCTCGTCGTCGGTGAGGGCGCGGCCGTGGAACTCGCTCTTGAGCTCCATGAAGCTGACGCCCTTGCCCTTGAGCGTGTGCGCGACGATGCACGTCGGCTTGCCCTTCGTTTGGGCCGCTTTCGTGAAGGCGGCGTCGATCTGGCCCACGTCATGGCCGTCGATGCTCTCGACGTGCCAGCCGAAGGCGCGGTACTTGTCGGCCAGCGGCTCGATGGCCTTGTTGTCGTTCACGAAGCCGGTCTGGCTCACTTTGTTGTAGTCCACGATGGCGCACAGGTTGTCGAGCTTGTAATGTGCTGCGGTCATCGCGGCCTCCCAGATTTGCCCCTCCTGCTGCTCGCCATCGCCCATCATGGCATAGACACGGCTCGGCCGCCGGTCCATGCGCAGACCGAGGGCGAGGCCGTTGGCGAAGCTGAGGCCTTGGCCGAGCGACCCGGCGCTGAACTCCACGCCCGGCACCTTGAGGTCCACGTGCCCCTGCAGGATGCGGCCGAGCTTGCGGAAGCCCTCCAGCTCCGCCTTGGGGAAGTAGCCCGCCTCGGCGAGCACCGCGTACATGGCTGGCGAGCAGTGGCCCTTGCTCAGCACGAAGCGGTCGCGGTCTTCCCAGGCCGGGTTGCGCGGGTCGTAGCGGAGATGGCCGCCGAAGTAGAGCGTCACCATCAGCTCCGTCGCGCTGAAGCTGCCGCCCGGATGGCCCGAGTTGGCGCGTTTCGTCATGTCGAGGACGTCGAGCCTGATCTGGCGAGCGACCTTGGGCAAGTCGCCCACACTGATCCTGCGAGCCTGCGTCACGTGCACCGACTCCGCCATGCGCGCCGCCGCGCGGCGATACCCGCGCTGGCTACTTCAGGGTTCCGTCCTGGGGCCCGCGCGGTTTCGCGTGGAGCGCGCGCGGATGCCTATGTCGCCACGCGCATAAAAGCGGCGAGGACGGCGGCCGCAGCCCGGGAAGGTTCAAGCCGCGGGGCGCCTCATTGGCTCGCGTGGAGCCCGCGGAGACCTTCACCTTCGAGCAATGGGTGCTCTTCCTGGCCATCAGCTTCCGCGACCGCTACCGCGGCCGGGCGGCCGAACGGTACGCGGAGGTCGCGCACCGCCTGCCGCTCATCAAGGGCGGCAAGCTCACGGTCGTGCAGGTCAACAGCGGCGAGGCGGTGCACTTCGTGTACCACCCCACGCCCGCGGCCGAGGCGACCGATTGTCGCCACCTGACCGTGCAGCCGCCCGACGGCCTGACGCTGCGCGACTGGGCCATGGTCCACGAGGAAGGCTACAAGCGCTTCGTCGAGCGCACCCTCGCGCGCGGCGCGGCGGTGGGGCACTTCGTGGTGTTTCCGTCCGACGATTCGGGCCACATGCAAGCCCTGGAGGCCGCGGAGCTGTGCGTGCGCGCGCACGCGGCGGCGCTGCGGTGAGCCCAGGGTCCGCAGGAAAGCCTCATCGCGCCCGAGCCGACCTTCGCTGGCGTGCGCGCGGCGCTCGCGCTCGCGGTGCTCGTCGCTCTCGCGCTGCCGAGCCTCCGCGCGGCTCCGCCGGTGCTCGATTGCGACCCCGCGTGCAACGTGCGCGTGACCTTGACGACGGGCCCCGCGAATGAGGTGGCAATCGCAGTCAACCCCAACGACCCCGACAACCTCGTTGCGGTCGCGAAGGACTACGCGCTCGGTGATCTGGAACCTTGCGACGCCAGCAACGTCTGGATGGGCGTGTACGTCAGCCGCGACGGCGGCCGCGGATGGACGAATGCGCTGATGCGCGGCCATCCCGGCGATGACCTTGACCCGCCGATGAGCCTCTTCGAGTGCAGTACCGATCCTGTCGTGGGCTTCTTGCCGAGCGGCCGGGCCCTCATCGCGGGGCTCGGCCTGGGAAGCCCTGGCCTCGTCCGGCCGTCGGTCTCCGAGCGATTCCTCTCAGGCGTGTGGGCCGCGGAAAGCGCGGATGGCGGCTCCTCATGGCAGGATGTCAGGGTGCCGGGGCCACAAAACCTGGGAGGCGACAAGGTCTGGATGGGGATCGATGCCTCGGAGGAGACCGGCTACCTCGGATGGTACGGCAACGGCATGGAGATCACGCGTCGCGTCGACGGGCCGGCCGGCCCCCTGTGGTCGCTTCCGCTGCCGATTCCGAACGTCAACCTTCTTCCGCCCGGGCCCATCTCGCCGCTGCCGCCAGGATTTGCACCGGCCCCTTTCGTGGACCCGAAGCACGACCTCT
>DASYRW010000160.1:0-16843 GCA_036003985.1 Thermoplasmatota archaeon | reverse complement strand
GGGCTTAAGCCGCCCCCGCCCATCGCCCCTCCGTGGAGCTGCGCATCGACGGCTGGCGCAAAGGCGTGCGGTTCAGCGCGAGCCACATCATCCCAGGCCATGCCCAATGCGGCCGCATGCACGGCCACACCTACGCGGTCCACTGCGTGCTGCGCGGCGAGCCCGCGCCGGGGGATGGCTTCATCGTGGACTTCAACGTGCTCAGCGCGGCGCTGAAGCGCGTCACCGACCGCCTCGACCACAAGCTGCTGCTGCCGTCGCAGCACGCGGCCATGGACCTGAAGGAGAGCGAGCGCGAGGTCACGTTCGTCGCGGGGGGCAAGCGCTACGCCCTGCCCCGCGAGGACGTGGAGCTGCTGCCGATCCCCAACTGCAGCGCCGAGCACCTCAGCCAGCACTGCCTCGACGCGCTGCTCGCGGAGCTGCGGCCCGGGCCCAACGTGCGCGAGGTCTTGGTGGGCGTGGACGAGGGCTACGGCAAGGGCGCGTGGGCGACGCGCGTCCTCCGGCCTTGAGCGGGGCACGCGCGCAGGCTCCACAGAGAACCTTCAGGAGCCGCGGACAGGTCCGCAGCCCCATGCGCGTCCGCGCCGTCGCCGTCCTCGCCGCTCTCGGCCTGCTCCTCGTCGCCCTTCCCTCGCCCGTCGCGAGCGACGCGGCCCCGACCCAACTTACACCCGTGGCGCGCGTGGCCGGCTCGGGCAACGACGTGGCGATCCGCGGCAACTACGCCTACCTGAGCGGCAACAGCGGCGCGCAGATCATCGACGTGACCAACCCGGCCGCGCCCGTGGTCAAGGCCACGGTCCCGTGCAGGGGCAAGGACATCGGCGTCTTCGACTACGGCGGCCGCCGCTTCATCACGCTCTCGTGGCAAGGGGGCACCGACAGCTGCCCCAACAGCAGCGGCAGCAGCGGGATCCGCCTCGTGGACGTCACCAATCCCAGCGCGCCGGTGATCCTCAAGCAGGTGAGCCTTCGCTTCGGCTCCCACACCAACACGCCCTACGGCGACACGGGCTACGTGTACAACAGCGCCTACGACCTCTTCAACCCCATGAACCACCACCGCGCCGAGATCATCGACGCGCGCGACCCCGCGAACCCGCACGTCGCAACCGAGTTCCTCTTCCCCGTGACGAGCACGAGCCCAGGCTGCCACGACATCTGGCCCGACCCCGCGCGCAACCGCGCCATCTGCTCCGCCATCACCGAGACGATGTACTGGGACACGACCGACCCGCTCGCGCCCCTCATCGTGAGCACGATCTACAACCCGCTGCAGACCATCCACCACAACAGCGCGATTGGCCATGGAGGCAACTGGCTCTTCATGGGCGATGAGTTCCTCGGCGTCCTGGGCCCGGGGCTGTGCGCGCCGCAGAGCCAGCATCGCATCCCCCTGGGGGCGGTGTGGGTCTATGACATCAGCGTGCCCCTCGTGCCCATCCCGATGGGCTACTGGACCCCGACGGCGACGACCCCGACGGGCATCTGCACCACGCACAACTTCAACGTCGTCGAGGGCACCGACATCGTCGTGGGCGCGTCGTACCGCGGCGGCAGCTACCTCGTGGACTTCAGCAACCCGCTGCTCCCCGTGACGCTGGACATCGAGGCGCCGGCCGACGGCGTGGCGTGGAGCACCTACGCGTCCAACGGCTACGCCTACGCCGGCGACACGTCGCGCGGGCTCGACATCTACCGGCTGGACTGAGCCGCGCCGACGCGGCCGTGGCAAGCCTCTTGAGGGAGTGCGCCCTCCCAGGCCCGAGAGCCCATGCGCCGCGCCGCCCCGGTCGCCCTGCTTGCGTCCCTCGTGCTCGCCGGCTGCCTCGCGCCCGCGGAGCCCGTCGCGCCTTCCCAGGTCCAAGCGCCGAACCTGCGCAGCGTGTTCGAGTTCGAGCACGAGCACACCGACCCCGCCCTCCACAGCGCGTCGTGGAACTTGGTCCAAGTCGCGCACCTCGCCCCCGCGGTCGAGGGCCACGAGCATGCGGTCCACGGCGAGATCGACGTCGCGGGCGACGTCGCGTTCGTCAGCGTCGGGCACGGCTTCATGGTCTACGACGTCGCGGACCCCGCGCGGCCCGCGTTCCTCCACTACGAGCCCTTGCCGCTGGGCGCGCAGTGCGCGGGCGACCTCAAGGCGTCCCTGCCCGGCCTGCTCGTCGTGGGCACGCAGTGCAGCGGCCAGCCCAACGTGCCTGGGCGCGGTCTGGCGATCTACGACGTCGCCGACCCCGCGGCGCCGGTCCTCGTCAGCACCGGTCGGCCGGGCTCGAGTTGCCACATGGTGGACACGGCCGAGGTCGACGGCGAGCGCTACGTGTATTGCGCCGACGCGACGGGGCCGAACGTGTACCAGCTCATGGACCTCCCTGGCCAGCCCGCGACGCCCGTGCTGCGGAACCCCAACGCGCCCCTGGAGCCCGAGCACGTCGTCGGCAACGTGCCCACCATGCAGCAGGAGTTCGGCTCCTACGGCCTCGCGTGGGGGGCCGGGTTCCTGGTGCGCGCGCACGACATGACCACGCAGCCCGACCCGCTGACCGGCGCGCCGATCGTGGTCGCAAGCCAGAGCTTCGCGGGCGTGCGCATCCTCGACGGCCGCGACCCCACGCTCGGCAAGGTGCTGGGCAGCTGGGCTGGCGAAGGCGCGGAGCAGTACTCGTGGATCCACACCGCGCAGGCCTTCGCGCGCGACGGCAAGCGCATCGTCGCGGCCATCACGGAGAACATCGTGGACACGCCGCCGCGGCTCTGGCTGCTGGACTTCACCGAACTCGCCGCGCCGAAGGTGCTCGCGGAGTACCACCTCGGCGGCGCCGACGACTCCCATGGCCTGGTGTACAGCGCGCACAACTTCCAGGTCGTGGGCACGCGGCTCTACATCGCGGCCTACCATGCGGGTGTGTGGGCCCTGGACCTGACCGACCTCGCCAGCCCCAAGCCTGTGGGCCTCGCGCTGCCCCACGATCCTAGCCCTTACGACCCGGGCAACTTCACGTTCTTCGGCATCGGCAGCGACTGGGTCACGCAGGTGTGGGACGTCGTGGTCAAGGATGGCTACGTGCTCGCGAGCGACATGCGCTCGGGGCTGTACGTGTACCGCTTCGCCGACGACCCGACGGGCGACGCAGCGTACGCGTCGTTCGGTTGAGGGGCGGTAGAAAGTTCCACCGCCAAACATTCTTTTGGTAGAATCCTCTACCCAAGGATCGTGGCGAGCACGTCCATCAAGGTCGAGGCCGACACGAAACGGGCGTTGGACGAGCTGCAGGCTGTCGTCGCCGGCGAACTGGGACGGAAGGTCACGCTCCAGGAGCTGACCGCCGTGCTGGCGCGCCTGGGTCAGAGCGAGACCGACCGCGTGATCGCCGCGTTCGTGGACCGCGCCCCGCGGCGGAGCCCGGCCGAGGCCCGCCGGCTCGTCGCGAAGTACGCGGGGAGCATCGAGTTCCCTATCCGCGTCGCGCCGGAGGAGCTGGACGACCTCATTTACGGCTTCCCGCACGGGCACGACCGCCCCGCCACGCAGGCTGCCCGCAGGCTCCACCGCCGGCTGAAGGCCGCCGAAGGAAACGCGCGACGCGCGCGGCGCGCGGGGAAGGGCAAGTAGCTTGGCCGTCGTCCTGGACACGAGCTTCATCTGGGCGGTCTTCGAACCGCGCGATCCCCGCCACGCGCGGAGCGCGGCCGCGTTGCGCGACCTCGTTCGGGGCTCGTGGGGGAGCCTTCTGACCAACGATTACGTCTACGCCGAGGCGCTCGCGCTGGCCATCCAGGGAGGCCCCGGCGCGGTCCGGCGGATGGACGAGTTCTTCCTCGGTGATGAGTCCCTGGTCCAGCTCGTGCGGGTGGACCAGCGCGCCTTCGCGGCGGCGCGCGAGCGGCTGCTTGCCCAGCCCGAGCGCGGGCTCGGCCTTGTCGACTGGACGCTCGTGATCCTGGCCGAACGGCATCGCGCGCGCGCCATCGCGACGCTCGACCGCGCGCTGGGGCGGACCTTCGGCATGGCCCTGCCCTGAAGCCCACCGCGCCGCGCGGACCGGTCCCCTTCCGCGGAGCCTGGGCGCGCCCAGCCCGGGACGCTAAGGCTTAAGAGCACGCCTGGCTTCGGAGCAAGCGTGCGCGCCGTTTGCCTGCTCAGCGGCGGCCTCGACTCGTGCGTGGCCGCGGCCGTGGCGAGGAGCCAGGGCTATGAGCTGCACGCGCTGAGCCTCGACTACGGCCAGCGGCACGCGCGCGAGCTGCGAGCGGCGCGCGACGTCGCGCGGGCCCTCGAGGTGCGCGAGCACAAGACCGTGCAGGTCGACCTCGCCGCGCTCGGCGGCAGCGCGCTGACCGACCGCGCCCTCGCGGTGCCGGTGGGGCGCAGCGAGTCCGCCATGAGCGAGGGCATCCCGGTCACGTACGTGCCGGCGCGCAACACGGTGTTCCTCGCGCTCGCGCTGGGCTGGGCCGAGGCGCTCGACGCGGACGCTGTCTTCTACGGCGCCCACGCGCTCGACTACAGCGGCTACCCCGACTGCAGGCCGGCGTTCGTGGCCGCGTTCCAGGCGCTCGCGGACGTCGCGACGAAGCGCGGCGTCGAGGGCAAGCCGATCCGCGTCGAGGCGCCGCTGCTGCACAGCACCAAGGCCGACATCGTCGCGCTCGGCGCGAAGCTGGGCGCGCCGCTGGCCAAGACGTGGAGCTGCTACCTCGGCGGCGCGAGGCAGTGCGGGCGCTGCGACTCCTGCCAACTGAGGCGCAAGGGCTTCCGCGAGGCCGGGCTCGACGACCCCGTCCCCTACGAGGTGGCCCATGGGCCGTGAGAACGGCTTCGTCGTCCACGCGCGCGACCTGCGCAAGGTGTACCACACCGGCACGGTCGAGGTCGCGGCGCTGCGCGGCGTCACCATGGGCGTGCGGCCGGGCGAGCTGCTGGCCATCATGGGTCCCAGCGGGTGCGGCAAGACCACCCTGCTCAACTGCCTGAGCGGCCTCGACGACGTGAGCGCGGGCGCCGTCACCATCGAGGGCCGCGACGTCGCGGCCATGGGGGACGACGCGCGCACGCGCTTCCGCGCCCAGAGGCTTGGGTTCGTGTTCCAGAGCTACAACCTCCTGCCCGTGCTGAGCGCGGTCGAGAACGTGATGCTCCCGCTGCTCGTGGTGGGCCAAAGCGAGGGCGCGGCGCGGCGCAAGGCCATGGCCAGCATGGACGCTGTGCACATCCAGCAGCGCGCCGCCCACAAGCCCCGTGAGCTCTCGGGCGGGGAGCAGCAGCGCGTCGCCATCGCGCGCGCGCTGGTCAACGACCCGGCCATCGTCTTCGCCGACGAGCCCACGGGGAACTTGGACAGTGCGACGGGCGCGCAGATCCTCGAGCTCCTGAAGGCCCTCAACAAGGCGCGCTCCCTGACCCTGGTCGTCGTCACGCACGACCCCGGCGTCGCGAAGGTCGCGCACCGCGTGCTGCACATGGACAGCGGCGCCATCGTCAAGACCGTGAACGGGGGCCGCGCATGGACGCGGTAGGCTGGGCCGTCGTCGGCGTCGCCGCGCTGCTCCTGGCCGGGGTGGCGTGGAGCGCGCTGCGGCGGCCGATCCTCCTGCGCATGGCGCTCCGCAACCTGCAGCGGCGGCGCTCCCAGGCCATGGCCATCGCCTTCGGGCTGATGATCGGCACGGCCATCATCGCCGGCTCGCTCGCGACGGGCGACTCCACCACGTACGCGGTCCGGGACAGCGCGCTGCAGGCCTTTGGCCCGCTCGACGAGACCGTGGGCATCGAGGGCCGGCTGTACTTCCCGCAGTCCGTGGTCGCGCAACTCGAGGACCACCCGCGCGTGCGCGCCGCGACCGACGGCGTCGCGCCGATCCTGCTGGAGGACGTGGCCATCGGCAACCCGCGCGCTGCGCAGTGGGAGCCGCGCGCGGCCTTGGTGGGCCTCGACCCCGGCCGCGACGCGCGCTTCGGGCCCTACCGCGTCGCGGGCGGCACCACGACGCTCCAGGGCTTGGGCGAGGACGACGTGATCCTCAACCAGCGCCTCGCCGAGAGCCTGCAAGCCAAGGCCGGCGACACCGTCACGCTCCGCTACGCGCAGCGGCCCGACCCGCTCGTGCCCAAGCTGTTCACGTTCAACGGCACCATCGCGGCCGGCGCGGGCTCGCCCGTGCCGCTGCCGATCGCGCTGCCTGTCTCGCCGTACACGAGCACGCCCGCCGACGAGGCCACGTTCCCCTTCCCGGCGGACCACGGCGCCGCGCGCATCACCGCGGTGCTCTTGTGGGGCGACGCGGGCAACCGCACCGACCTCGACCTCGCCCTCGAAACCCCAAGCGGCACCGCGACGTGGAACAGCAACGGCACCCTCAACGCGCCCGACGTGCCCGCGACCCTCAACGCCACCGCCGAGGAGGGCCAGTGGACCCTGCGCGTCGCGTCGAAGGCCGCGGTGGCGCAGCGCTTCACGGCGCTCGTGCTGGTGTTCTACGAGATCCACGACATCGCGCTGCTGCAGGAGTTCCTCGACCAGCTCCGCGCGCAGCCGGAGGCGCAGGAGTTCCTCGACCAGATCACGGGCGGGCTCCGCCTGGAGAGCCGCGACATGACGGTGCGCGCCGTCGCGCTCGAGCCCGGGCGCGGCTCGTTCCTCAACGCGCCCGACGTCTTCGTGCGGCTCGACGTCGCGCAGGCCATGCTGGGCAAGCAGGACAAGATCAACTTGGTGATGGTCAGCAACCCTGGCGACGCCGAGCAGGGCCTTGCCGGAACGGCCCCCGCCATGGCCGCCCTCGACGCAGCGGTGCTCGACGTGCGCACCCAAGCCGGCGACGACAGCCTCGATGGCCTCAGGGCGCGGCCGCTGAAGCAGGAGTGGGTCACCGAGGCCGAGCGCGCCGGGTCGCTGTTCAGCAGCTTCCTGGCCATGATGGGCAGCTTCAGCATCCTCGCGGGGCTCATCCTCATCGGCAACATCTTCGTCATGCTCACGGAGGAGCGCCGCGCGGAGCTGGGGGTGGCGCGCGCCCTCGGGCTGACGCGCGGCGAGGTCACGCGGCTGTTCGCGTACGAAGGCGCCGCCTACGCCGTCGTCGCCAGCGCCATGGGCGTGCTGCTCGGCCTGCTGGTGAGCTGGCTCTTCATCGCGGGCTTCAACGCGTCGTGGGGCGAGGCCATCGAGCTCGCGCTGCCGTTCCGGCCCTCGCTCGACAGCCTGCTGCTCGCCTTCGCGGCGGGCGTGGTCATGACCCTCGGCGCCATCATGGCCGCGAGCCAGCGCGCCGCGCGGCTCAACATCGTGCGGTCCATCCGCAGGCTCGAGGAGCCCGACACGCCGCTGGGCCGCGGCACCTTCTTGGCGGGCGCGGCGCTGCTCGCCATCAGCTTGCCCTTGACCGCGTGGGGCTTCGCCGGCGGCACCTTCACCTTGCGCATCGTGCCGCCCAACCTTGCGATCCTCGGCGGCGCGCTCGTCGCGGCGCGGTTCCTGCACCGCTCCGACGCGACGAAGCTGGCGGGGCTGGCGATGCTGGCGTTCAACCTCTGGACGGTGTTCGCCTTCGAGACGCCCGCCACGCGCGAGGGCATGCTCGTGAGCCCGGCCCGCGGCGTGCTCATGGTGCTCGGCGCGGTCTTGCTCTTGGTCCAAAGCCGCTGGCTGCTCGCCGGCGCGCAGGGCTTGCTGTCGCGCGTGCGCGGGCTGCGCCCGATCGCGCGCACGGCCCTGGCCTACCCGCTGCACAAGAAGCTGCGCACCGGCTTGACCGTGCTGATGTTCGGCCTCGTGGTGACGATGGTCGTGTTCTTCAGCATCTTCTTCACCATGTTCACCCCCTTGCTGGTCAACCAGACGGGCAGCTTCGACGTGCGCGCCGACACCACCGTGCCCGTGGACGACTTCGCCGCGCGGCTCGGCGCAGCCCAAGCGGGCGAGCCCCTGCTGGCGGGCGTCGCGTCCACGACCACCCTGGAGTACGCGGAGGTGTGGGGCGGCAAGCTGCTCACCATCGGGGGGGAGCCCGTGCGCTACCACGGCGCGCCCGTCGATTACGTGTACGGCGTGGGCCCCGACTTCGCGGGCGCGCAAGATTTCCCCATGCTGGAGATCCTGCCGCGGTTCGCCTCGAGCCGCGACATCTTCGACGCGATGCAGCGCGACGCGACGCTCATCGTCATCTCGCAGCTGTACACCATCGGCGACACCGGCAGGCCTGGGACGCACCACGTGGGCGACACGCTCACGATGAAGATGCGCTCGGGGACGCAGAACTTCACCATCGCGGGCATCCAACGGCAAGTCTATTTCGCGGGCGTGTTCGTGTCCCAGCCTGTCCTGGAGGCCAACTTCGACGCGCTGCACGGCATGCACCTGCTCAAGCTGCGCGGCGGCGCGGACACGGTCGCGGTCGCAGCGGCGGTCGAGCGCTCGCAGCAGGACCTCGGCGCCGACGCGGCGAGCACGAGCGTGGAGGCGCAGACCCTCATCGACCAGCAGAGCCGCGTCTATGGGCTCTTCGAGGTGTACTTGGGCTTGGGGCTGGTGCTCGGCGTCGCGTCCCTGGGCTTGATCACGGCCCGCAGCGTGCTGGAGCGCCGGCAGGAGGTGGGCATGCTCCGCGCCATCGGCATGCCGGCGAAGCTCGTGTTCCGTTCGTTCGTCGTCGAGGCCCTGTTCATCGTCACCCTCGGCGCGGTCGTGGGCGTGTTCATCGGCGTGTTGGTCGCGTACGGCGTGACCACGACGATGCTCAACGGCCTCGGCTTCGACTTCCGCGTTCCCTGGGACAGCATCGCGCTCATGCTGCTCGCGGCGTACGCCGCGACGCTCGCGGCGGTCCTCGCGCCGGCGCGGCGCGCGGCGAAGCTCGCGCCTGCAGAGGCGATCCGGTACATCGAGTAGCTAGTCGCTCGTCTCCACAGGTTCGGTTAGTCGGCGCTTTGGCTACAGTATCCATCGTCGCCTTCGTACATCCTGCAAACGCCCACACCGTCTAGAAGTGCGTCAGGATAGAGACTTTCACAGTGAGTTCGTCCAATGCAGTCGACGGTCACGGCACCACACGTCGCTTCGCCCCAGACGTCACCTGCGCCGGCCGCTGTGACCTGGACACCAAAGGGGGCCGCCGAGGGAGCCCCGTAGCACTGGAAGTAACAGAAGCCGCCTTCGACGTCGATCTCGCAGGCGTCTGGGGTCGCACTGGCCGGGATTGCGGCGATGTTCGTAGCCACCATGATTAGCGCGATGGGAATCCAAGCCTTCATGACAAGCCTCCTCGCATCCTGAAGGCGCCACGACCACTTATACTCCGGCGACTCCCATCGGCTAGAATCGATGGCAGAACATGAGAAGGCTGGATCTTTGCGAACGAGGCCGAGGCTGGAGTCCAGGAGGGAAAAAAAAATCTCGTCTTCTGCAGCCCAGCGTCTGGTTTGCGTGTCCAAACGTCAGGCGTGCACGTCGAGTGTGCAAGTCTCGGGAATGTTATCGTAGCTTTGCTCCACGCAAACATGGTTCTGCCCGTCATAGCCGGAACAAATTTGAGCGTATGGGCCCTGAAGATACAGGTCGACCCACATCCCATCGCAGTGAGCAAACTCGTCACTCCCGCTGTTGCCAGTACAGATCGTGAGGGTGGGGTCGCACGTCTGCGTCGCGCTCGCGCTGCCCGCAATCACCGCGAAGGATGCAACGAGCATCCCCGCCATCAGGTAGGACTTGGCCTGCAAGGCATTGCCTCCAGCCGCGCGACCGCGGGGAGGGGGTATGATGGTTCTCTGTGGGCCTTGGTCGCGCGCGCTGCCGCCGCGCGTCGGGACGCCCTCGATCCACGCAAGTTCACTGTGTCCTTTTCGGGGGACGCTCCGCGATGGCCCGAGGCCCACATCGCCCCCGGCGCGCGCCGACGTCGCCCCGGAAAGCTCATGGGGCGCGTGCCTGCTGGAGCGTGGAGGAGCGCCCCACAGTGACCCCCCGGGCGGCGATGCGCGCCGCCCCGAAGCCGGCCCTTCGCGTCATCTGTCTGGCTCGGCTTCCCGTGCCGGGGCGCCCCTCTCCTTGTCTTTTCGGCGGCCCGTACAAGGGTTCATCGTGTCGCGGCGCCATCGCAGGGATCGGAGAAGCGGTCCCCCGAACATCCCGCGGACGAGGCGCGTGAATGATCGGATGAAAGGCCTCGCTAGGCCGCCAACGTGGCGGTTCCCCGCGGCGGGGACGCTTCTCCTCGGTTTCACCTCCGATAGTTTCTTGTGGCGCGCTGGCCTAGCGCGCGCCGTGCGCATCAACGAGATCTTCTACACCATCCAGGGCGAGGGCCGCGCCATGGGCCTGCCCACGGTGTTCGTGCGCACGACCGGCTGCAACCTGCGGTGCACGTGGTGCGACACCACGTACGCGTTCTACGACGGCGCCGACGTGCCGATCGCGCAGGTGTTGGCGCAAGTGCAGCAGCATCCCGCGAAGCGCGTCTGCCTGACCGGCGGCGAGCCCCTCCTGCAGCGCGACGCGGTCGAGCTCGTGCAGCGGCTGCTCGGCCAAGGCTACGAGGTCGTGATCGAGACGAGCGGCTCGCTGAGCGTGCTGCCCTACGCGGCCCTACAGCCGCGCGCGAAGCTCGTGCTGAGCCTCGACGTGAAGTGCCCCGGCTCCGCCATGCAGGAGCAGAACGACTGGGCGAACCTCAAGGCCCTCGAGCCCCACGACCAGCTCAAGTTCGTCATCGCCGACGAGGCCGACTACCAGTTCGCGCGGCACGTGCTCAGGGACCACCCGGCGCGGGCCGAGGTGATCTTCCAGGCTTGCTGGCTCGATGGTGCCAACAACCTGGCATGGCTCGCGGAGCGCGTGCTGCGCGACGGGCTCGACGTGCGCGTCGGCACCCAGTTGCATAAACATGTCTGGGGCGAGGAGCGGGCGCGCTGACGGCGGCGGCCGGCGGCCTGACGACCGCGAACCTCGGTGCCTCCTCCGTCGACAACCGGCGCCCGTGGGACGAAGGTTGGGGGAGAAAGGCGAAGCCTCACGGAGGCGCTCGCCGTACGCGTCGTGGTGGTCGCGTTGGAGCCCACTCCTGAGGAGTTGCTGGGGTTGCCCGTGCGGAGCGCGAGCGGTGCTCGCATCGGGACCGTCGTGGACGTGGGCCTCTTCGGCTGGCGCGAGCCCAAGTTCCTGCTCGTCGAGCCCGAGCCCGGCGCCAAGCTGCTCCGCGTGGAGTTCGGCGAGGTGCGCGACCTCGACGCCCAGGGCATCACGCTCGTGGCACCGGCGGACCCCGCCCGCCTGCCGGCGTGAAGGCGTGATGCGGCGTCCAGCCTTTCCAGCATAACCCCATGGACCCTTGCCGCGCTCGCCGCGCGGGAGGCAACTCCATGCACACATCATCCCGCTTGTTCACGACGTTCGCAGTTGGCCTTTTCCTCGCCCTGCCCTTCCTGCCCTTCGCCGAAGCGGCGAGCGATGGCCGCACCATCAGCGGCACCATCCTCGTTCCGTCGGTGACCGTGCCCACGACGCCTGCCCTCGTAGGCGGCGTGCTCACGCGCCACGCGCGGTGCCTCTACCTCGTCGCAGGCCCCGCGGCCAACGGCGTCGTCGGCTGGGTCGAGGGCATCACGCCCGCCGAGGGCGGCGCCGCGTTCACCCTGACCAGCAGCACGGGCGGCGCGGACCCCGACGTCGTCTTCTACGCCGACCTCGGCTCGTGCGACAGCCAGGTCGCGCCGCCGATCGTGCTCGGCTCGGCGGAGGGCCCCGGTGCCGAAGCGGGCACCATCCCCGCCGGCACCAACGTGATCATCGTCGTGATCGAGGGCGCGCCCAACGCGGCCTTCGACTTCACGATCAGCTGAGGGCCCCTCGGCCGGAAGGCTCGCGCACCGAGGCCCAGCCTGGGGCAACGGAACGGCGCCCGTTGGGCTCGAACCAACGCCGCAGGATTAACAGTCCCGCATCGCTACCAGCTAGACTAGGGCGCCAGTGGGACGGCATGGAGCCTAGGCCGGCTATCAACCTTTCCAATCCGTCCCGTGTCCTGCGGCGCCCGGCGCCTGGCCGCCCGCTGCGCGCATCGCGGGCCTTTTGGGCCGGAAGCGCATGGCCGGGCGTGGCTTCCCCTCCCGTGCCGGTCGAGCACGTGGCGCGCATCGCGCGCCTGGCGTTGACCCCTCCAGAGCTGGAGCGGTTCGCCGCCGAGGCCGCGGCGATCCTGGGGCACTTCCAGGAGGTCGAGGCCGCGCTGCAGGCCCCCGACGTGGCGGGCCCAGGCGCGCTGCTCGAACCCCGCGCGGACGAGGCGCGCGCGCCCGACGCGGCGCAGGTCGAGGCCATCGTCGCGCAGTTCCCGCGGCGCGCGGACCGCCTGTGCAAGGTGCCCGAGGGGCTCTGATGGCGAAGGGCCAGAAGCGGCCGAGCGTCGCCCTCGACGACCCGCGCGAGCGCGTCGCGAAGGCCCTGGACCGCTGTGGCGCCGACCCCCATCATGCCTTCCTGCACCTCGACGCCGCCGCCCCCGAGAAGGCCGCCGCGAACCCCGGCCCGCTCGCAGGCAAGACTCTCAGCGTCAAGGACAACGTCGCCGTCGCGGGCTTGCCGCTCACCTGCGGCAGCGCGATCCTCAAGGACCACAAGGCCGCGTACACCGCCACGGCCGTCGAGCGCCTCGTCGCGCGCGGCTTGACCGTGGTGGGCAAGACGAACCTCGACGAGTTCGGCTGCGGGAGCAGCGGCGAGCGCAGCGCCTTCGGTCCGACCAAGAACCCGCGCGACCCCACGCGTGTCCCAGGCGGGAGCAGCAGCGGCGCCGGCGCGAGCATCGCGGCGGGGCTGGTGGACTTCGCCCTCGGCAGCGACACCGGCGGCTCGGTGCGATGCCCGGCGAGCTTCTGCGGGGTGACGGCCCTCAAGCCCTCCTACGGCCTCGTGAGCCGTTCCGGCCTCGTGGACATGGCGATGAGCCTCGAAGGGCCAGCACCGCTCGCGCGCGATGCGCGCGGCTGCGCGCTGATGCTTGACGCGATGGCCGGCCCCGACCCGCGCGACCCGGTGACGCTCTCGGGTCCCAGCAAGCCCGAGGGCGGCTACGCGTTCCAGCTTGAGCAGTTGCCGGCCAAGGGCCTGCGGGTCGGCGTGCCCCAGCAATTCCTGGAGGGTTGCGCGCCCGAGGTGGAGCGCGCGGTGCGCGGCGCGGTGGACCGCTTCGCGGCCGAGGGCGCGATCGTGCGCGACGTCGACCTGCCCGAGGCGCGGCTGGCCCTCCCCAGCTATTACCTCGTGTGCTACAGCGAGTTCGCGAGCGCCATGCAGAAGTTCGACGGCTACCGCTACGGCGCGCGCGCGGCCGAGGACCGCGACCTCGCGGCGACCACGAGCGCGAATCGCGCTGGGCTGGGCGACGAGGTGAAGCGACGCATCTTGCTGGGCACGCACATCACCATGAAGGAGGTGAAGGGCAAGTGGTACACGGCCGCGCTGCGGGCCCGCGACCAGCTCGCGCGGGGCTTCGCGCGTGCCTTCGCCGACCATGACCTGCTGCTCGCGCCCACCATGCCGTTCCCGGCCTTCAAGCTGGGCGAGCGCGTGGGCGACCCGCTGGCCATGTACGCGGCGGATGTGCTCACCGTGAGCGCGAACCTGGCAGGTCTGCCGGCGGGGAGCACGCCCATCCCCACCCCGGGCTTGCCCATCGGCCTGCAGGTGATGGGCCCGCGCGGCGCCGACCTGCGCGTCCTGCAGGGCATGCGGCTGTGGGAGAAGCTGCGGCAGGGTGGGCCATGAGCGGCGCAGGCCAGCTCATCGGCCTCGAGGTGCACGCGTACCTCGCCACCCAAGCCAAGATGTTCTGCGCGTGCCCCAACCGCTTCTGGGACGCGGAGCCCAACACGCTGCTGTGCCCCGTCTGCACGGCCCAGCCGGGCGCGAAGCCCCTGGCGCCCAACGCGGCGGCCTTCGAGCTTGGCTTGCAACTCGCGGGCGCGCTCGGCTGCGACGTGACCCAGGAGCCGGTGCGGTTCCTGCGCAAGCACTACTTCTACCCCGACCTGCCGAGCAACTACCAGCGCACCTCCTTGCCCTTCGCGCGCGGCGGCCAAGTCGCGGGGGTGACGATCCGCGAGATCCACTGGGAGGAGGACCCGGGCGCCTTCGACCCCAAGCTCGGGATCGTCGACTTCAACCGCAGCGGCGCGCCGCTCATCGAGCTCGTGACCGAGCCCGAGGTGAAGAGCCCCGCCCACGCGCGCGAGCTGCTCGAGGAGGTGCGGCTGGCGCTCTCCTACCTCGGCGCGCTGGCCCCCGCCGGCATGAAGGCCGACGCGAACATCTCCCTCCAGGGCGGCGAGCGCGTCGAGGTGAAGAACCTCAACAGCGCGCGCAACGTGGAGCTCGCGCTGCAGCACGAGGCCAAGCGGCAGGCGGAGGTGCTCGCGCAGGGCCAGAAGGTCGCGCGCGAGACGCGGCACTTCGACGAGACCTTCCTCCGCACCGCGCCGCTGCGCGCCAAGGAGAGCGAGGAGGACTACCGCTACCTGCCCGATCCCGATCTGCCGGCGCTCGCGGTCGCCCCCCTTTGGGAGCGCGTGCGCGCCTCCCAGCTCCCAAGCCCCTTCGCGCTGCGCGCGCAGTGGGTGCGCGACCTCGCCGTCACGCCCGAGGCGTGCGCCGTCCTCCTGGCCGAGCGCGGCCTCGCGGCGTGCTTCCTCGAGCTCCAAGGGCAGGGGCCAGGGCGCGACGCCTTCGAGTTCCTCGTGGGCGACCTCAAGCGCGAGCTGAATTACCGGTCCGTGACGTTCGCCGGCAGCGGCCTCGGTCCCGCCGACCTCGCGCCGCTCCTGCAAGCGCAGGCTGCTGGCTTGCCCCGCGCCCGCGCTGTCGCGCTCCTCCGGACGCGGCTCGATGAGGGCGCCGAGGCCTTCGCGCGCGCGCTGGCCCAGGAGTCGACGGCCAGCCTGACCGGCGACGCGCTGGCCGAGGCGGTGCGCGCCGCGATCGCCGCGCAGCCCAAGGCGATCGAGGATTACCGAAAGGGCAAGCGCGAGGCGCTCCACAGGGTGATGGGCGACGCCATGAAGCGCCTCGGCGGCCGGGCCGATCCCGCGGCGCTGCGCGCGGCGATCGTGGCGGAGCTGGGCGAGCCGGGCCCGCCCGAGGGCGCTCGCTGAGGTCCGCGTGCACCCGTCAAGCAATGCTCGCCCGGCACCATTCCTTGCCGGGGATCAAAATGGGAATCCTTATCCACGCCACCCCCCATGGGCCCGCGGTGGCCCCATGCCGTTCGAGAAGGATGGCTACACCCTCCATAAGCGCGATGTGACCCTCAAGGGCGGCCGGCGCCAGACCATTTTCTTCTTCGCGCGCAGCAAGCCCAAGAGCGGCTCGCCGTCCGACATGCCCCTCGGTTACAAGGTCGGCGTCAACAAGCGCACGGGCCTGCCGTACCTGAAGAAGTCGTGAGCCTTCGGCCGTTCCCTTTTTTGCCCCCCATGCCCTTCCAGGCCGGATGCCCTCGGCCTTCGGCGCGGCGATCTTCGACCTCGACGGCGTGCTGGCCGACAGCATGCGGCAGCACCACATGGCGTACGTCCACGCCCTCCAGGGCCTGGGCGACGTGCCGCGGAGCGAGGTCTATGCCCGCGAGGGCATGAACGCGCGCCACGTCGCGGCCGAGATCCTGGCGATGCAAGGCAGGCCGGTCGAGGAGGCGGAAGCGCGCAAGCTCGGCGACGCCAAGCAGGCTGCGTTCCGGGCCATGGGCCGGCCGCCGCTCTACCGCGGCGCGGAGCAGTGCATCGGCGCGCTCCAGTCCGCGGGCGTGCTGCTCGCGGTGGTCACCGGCACGAGCCGCGAGAACGCGCACTTCATCCTCGGCCCGCTCACGCAGCACTTCGGGCACATCGTGGCGGACGGCGATTACGCGCAATCCAAGCCGCACCCCGAGCCCTACCTGAGCGCGGCGGTGAAGCTGGGCGTGGAGCCCTCGCGCTGCGTCGCGATCGAGAACGCGGTGTTGGGTGTGCGCTCGGCGGTCGCGGCGGGCATGACGTGCATCGCCTTGCCGACGACGATGCCCGTCGAGACGCTGCGAGCCGCCGGCGCGCACGCGATCGCGGGCTCGCTGCGCGACGTCGCGGGGCTCGTGCTCGGCGGCTTGAAGAAGGGCGTGCCGCCGGAAGCGGCCGGCAACTGAGGCAAGCTTCTTGGCCTGTCCGGCCATGGCCGGGCATGCAGCAGGCCACGGCGCGGGCGCACCCCAACATCGCGCTGATCAAGTACTGGGGCCGCGCCGACGACGCCGCGAACGTGCCGCTCACGGGCTCGCTGAGCATGACCATGGGCGGGTTGCACACGACGACGACGGTGACCGTCGTGCCGGGCGCGGCGCGCGACGAGGTCGCCATCGACGGCGCGCCCGCTCCCGCTCCGGCGCACGACCGCGTGGTGCGCCACCTCGACCGGCTCCGCGCGCGCGCCAAGCAGCCCGCGAAGCTGCGCGTCGTCAGCCGCAACAACTTCCCGCAGGGCTCGGGCTTGGCGAGCAGCGCGAGCGCCTTCGCGGCGCTGACCGTCGCGGTGAACGAAGCCCTCGGCCTGGGGCTGAGCCCGCGCGAGTGCTCGATCCAGGCGCGGCAGGGCAGCGGCAGCGCGGCGCGCTCGTTGTTCGGCGGCTGGGTCGTGTGGCACGCTGGCGCGCGCAGCGAGGACAGCTTCGCGGAGCAGGTCGCGCCGCCGGAGCAGCTCGACGTGGTGGACATCGTCGCGCTCGTGAGCCGCGCGCACAAGAAGGTCGGCAGCAGCGACGGCCATGCCTTGGCCAGGACGAGCCCGCTCCACGCCGCGCGCGTCGCGGCCGTGCCCCA
>DASYRW010000159.1:0-18755 GCA_036003985.1 Thermoplasmatota archaeon | reverse complement strand
AGGTCGCGCGCGCGGAGCACGTGCTCGTCCCCCATGGGCCGGCGACGCACGACTTCAACCCGATCAGCACCGCGGAGGTGGAGCGCGTCGGCAAGGCGGTCAACGAGGCCTTGACCAAGATGCCCTGGGAGCGCGGCGGGACCAAGATCGCAGGCCAGGCGCGGGGCGTGCGGGTCTGGAGCCAAGTGTTCGGCCAAGGAGCGCTGCTCACCTACACGAGCTGGCCGGAGCCCATCGACGACGTGAGCTACGGGGTTGGACATGCCGCCGAGCTGAGCGCGCGCATCGCGGGGGTCCAAGAGGCCATCTTCGCCGACTGCCACAACTCCCTCACACCCGGCGCCGGCGCGGTGTTCTCGTGCACGCCCCGCGCCGACCGCATCGTCGAGCTGGCCTACGAGGCCACCCTCCAAGCCCAGCACGAGCGCGTCGCCGAGCTGCGGGTCGGGGTCGCGCAAGTCGCGGGCTTCCGGCGCGAGGAGGGCATCGGCAAGCAGGGCGTCCAAGCCATCGCCGTGCAGGCTGGGGAGCAGCGGATGGCCTACGTGCTGTGGGACGGCAACAACATGCTGCCCGAGGTCACGGAGCTGATCGGCCGCGCCCTCGAGGGCCTCGTCGACCGCTTCCAGGTGATGACCACGGACAACCACTCGGTCAACCTCGTCGCGGGCGGCTTCAATCCTGTCGGGTACCGCTGCACGCCCGACCGCGTCGCGAAGGCCACGCGCGACGCGGTGCAGCAGGCCCTCGCCGACCTCGAGCCGGTGGAGTGCGGCGCCGTGCGCCTGACGATCAGCGGCCTGCGCGTGTTCGGCCACGACAAGACCGCGCGGCTGACGAGCAGCATCAACGTCATGACGAGCATCGCGGGCCAGGTCGCGGTCGCGTGGGCCCTCGTCGTCGGGATGGCGACGGCGATCGTGCTGGTCGCGAGCCGGATGCTGGGCTAACGGGAGAAGGCTCAAGTAGTGGAATTATACATAGCGGATAACGCATGATCGCCAAGATCCTCCGCTGGGGCAACAGCTACGGGATCCGGATTTCCAAGGGCGACCTGGAACGCCGCGGGCTGCGGGAGGGGGAGGAGGTCGTGATCGAGATCAAGGCGCAGCCCGGCAAGAACGTCGACCTGTCGCACCTCCGCGGATTCCACCTCGGCGGTGACCTCGCGGACCACCATGACGAGGTCGATTGGGCTTGAGCCGCGTCGCCGACACCAGTTTCCTGATCGCGGCATTCGATCTCGATGACAAGAGGCGTCAGGAAGCGCTGCGTTGGTTGCGCGACCCCGAGGCGATCATCATCGTCCCTGAAGTCCTTGGCGAAACCCTCGGCGTGACCCATCGCAGGGCGGGCTACGCGAGCGCCATAGACCTCTGGCAACATCTCCTCTCGCTGCCTCAAGTCGAGATCCTCGAAACCACCGAGGTCGAAGCGATCGCGGATGCGTTCAAGCGCGGAAGGGGCAAGCTCAGCTGGGTGGACGCCGCCGTCGTGGCGGCCTGCGCAACATGGGGCGCGCGCCCGCTGTGCGATGACAAGGAAATCCTGCGCGAGCTTGGATCGTGATCGCTCCGACTACGGGACCCGCGGGACCCTCGCCGCGCCCTTGGCGACGATCTGCGCCGCAGCCTCGCGCGCGCCGAAGAGGGGCCCGTGGGCCATCTTGGGCGTGAAGATGAATTTCTTGTGCGTCGCGCTGTGGAGCTCGAGGGGCAGGGCGCCCTTGTACACGCCGAGGTTCACCTGCTGAAGGCTGCCGAGGGCGCGCTTCTTGCCGACGCGCCACGCGTACAGCGCGCCCGCGATGGGCGGCCCGAGGATCTGCAGCAACCCAAGCCAGTTGAGGCCACCGCCCTGCAGCTCGTCGGGCGACCCGCGCTGCTCCGCGCGGGCCTCGGGCTGGATCGGCTTCTCGAGCACGGTGGTCCGGCCGGGCGAGACGCTGAGCGTGGTCGGCTTGGTGCGCGGCTTGTCGGGCAGCGAGACCTCCACGTGGTTGCCGCCGCCGAAGGTGCTGATGTCGCTGCCCTCCTGGATCGTGGTCGCGATGAACACGATGGCCCCGAAGAGGCCCAGCAGGATCAAGGCCAAGAGGGCGCGCCGGCGCCGGCGCAGCAAGGCCACGCGGTGGGCCTCGAGGCCGTAGGGGCTGCTGCTCGCGACGACAGCTTGGGCCGGCAACGTGGTCACCGTGGGCGACAACAGGCATCAAGGATCGGCCGTCACCCAGGGGACGGACGGATCGCGGTCGGATCGAACGAACGGAAGGAGAGGAAGAGAAGAGGGAGGCGCGCGGGGGCCTGGCCGACCCCCGCGCGGTGAACGCGCGCTGCGCCTAGAGGTCGCAGCTGCCGATGGTGTCCTCGAAGAGGAACTCGCGCACCGGCGGCTCGGGCGGGCGGTCGTCGCTGAACCACAGGTCCACCTGGGCGGTGTCGTGCGTGTCGCCGTCGGGGCCGGTGCCCGGGACGGTCACGTCGAAGCCGTCCATGCGGATGGCCAGCAGGAAGTTGTAGTTGCCCTGGCCCGCGCAGACATCGGGGGTGGTCTCGCCGATCTGGACGAGGTAGACGTGCTTCACCGTCACGTCCACCTTGTCGCCCGTCTCGGGGATGCCGTCGCCGTCGAGGTCGTCGGGGTGGCCGTCGCCGTCGAGGTCGGTGCCCTCGTTCTCGGGCTCCCAGCCGGGGTCGTCAGGAGGTTGGACATCCCCGGTGGTGTCGTCCGCCGGGTCGGGCACGTCCACGCTCTCGCCCTCCTCCGGGAGGTCGGAGCAAGGCACCTCGTGGCTCGTCCCGGGCACGACCGGGTCGCCCGTGCTGGGGTCGTCGACCTCGCCCTCGGTGACCACGCAGATCTCGTAGGTGTAGTGGTCCACGACCCACCCGCGGCCGTTGGGGTCGGTGACGCGGTAGCTCTCGAGGTAGTTGGCGTCCATGTGGCGGAAGGGCGCGTCGTCGCCGGTCTCGGTGCCGATGACGTAGCTGCCCTGCGCGCGCGCGGCGCCCGTGATGGGATCGAACAAGGACTGGTCGCCGCTCCATAGCACGCCGCCGATGCTGCTCACCCTCGAGGCAGAGCCCGCGATGGCGGCGAAGCCGATCTGGGACTCGCTCAAGACGTCGGTGAACACGGTGTGTCCTTCGACCACCGTGGACTCGACCTGCGTTCCATGGTAGGCAAAGGCAGCGCTCGGCAACGCGACGGTCAGCACTGCGATCGTGGCCAGGAGTTTCTTCGACCTCACGCTCTCACCTCGGGCCAGCGTCGCTCCCGCAAGGAAGCGGCGGGTCCGGCAACGGCCCGAGGGTGCACACCCCAGGTCTTGTAGAAGCGCGTGTCACCCGGGCGACGACGGGTCCCGGTGATCAAGGATTGCACAAGAAGGTGGCACGCTCGCCGGCTGGCGGGACGGCGAGCGGCTGCGCGAGGTAGGAGGCTCCGAGAGGGGGCTGGCCCCCCTCCCGGCGAGTGAGGCCCCCGCTCAAGGGGGCCGCGGCACTGCGTTCCTGGCTCGCTGTCCTCAGGGCGCGCACGTGCCCACGCTGTCCTCGAAGAGGAACTCGCGGGCCGCCGGCTCCTGCGGGCGTTGCTCGCTGAACCACAGGTCGACCTGGGCCGTGTCGGCGACGCTGCCGTCGGGCAGGCTCGCCGGGATCAGCGCGCTCGGGTCGAAGCCGTCCAGGCGCAAGGCGAGCACGAAGTTGTACTCGCCCTGGCTCGTGCAGCTGTCGGGCGTCGGGGCGCCGATCTCCACCACGTAGACGTGGTGGACGACGACGAGCACCTTGTCGCCCGTCTCGGCGACGCCGTCGCCGTCGAGGTCGTCCGCGTGGCCGTCGCCATCGAGGTCCGCCTCGAAGTTCTCGGGCTCCTGGCCGGGCACGTCGCCGGGCTGGCCCTGGAGGTCCGTGCTGTCGAACGCGTCCGGGGACTCGGCGTCCTCGGGCACGTCGGTGCAGGGCACCTCGTGGACCTGGGTCCCGTCGTCGACCGTGCAGACCTCGTACGCGTAGTGGTCAACGACCCACTCGCGGTTGTTCGGGTCGGTCACGCGGTAGCTCTCCACGTAGTCCGCGTCCATGTGCTGGAAGGGCGCGTCCTCGCCCGTCGCCGTCGCGAGGACGAAGTTGCCCGCCGCCAGCTCCTGGGCGGTCACGGGAGCGAAGAGTTCTTGGTCACCAAACCACGCCACGCCGCCCACGGTCGTCCGCTTTGCAGCGGTGCCCGCGATGGCAGCGAACGGGATCTGGGATTCGCTGAGCACGTCCGTGAACACGGTGTGCCCCTCGACGATCGTGCTCTCCACTTGGGAGCCGTGGTACGCAAGCGCCACGCTGGGCAGCGCCACGACGAGCACGCCCACCAACGCCAGCAGTTTCTTTGCCTTCACTCGTGGTCACCTCCTTGATCCGTCGGCGTCCGGCTCATGGCCGGCGCCGTTGGACGAAGCTCCTGCCAGGCCGGAGTGCAGCCAGCCTGCTCATGGTGCTTCGTCGCCTCCACGGGACCCAGGGGAGACGCGGGCGCACATGATGGGTTCCCTGTCACTTCGGGGGGTTGCACCGTCACGCGCGCAGGTCAGGACCCTCGGCGAGGGACCCGTCGCGCGCGAGGGCCGCGAGCACGCCCTGCGCGTCGAGGCCGGTTTCCCAGGCTGCCACGATGGTGGCCTTCATGTCGGCCACGATGGCCTTGTCGTCGCTCCAGATCGCCACGTCGTCGCCCTTGAAGAGGTGCTCGTCGTCGGGCACGTAGTGGCACATGAGCACCTCGCTGTCGTCCACGATCAGCGTCGCGGAGCCGAGGGTGCGGGCCTGCGGGTGGCGGACCTGTCCGAGGCACAGGAGGTCGCGGACCACCGGCGCGCTGACGTCCACGACCGGGCACAGGAGCTCGATGGTCACGCCCTGCGCGGCCTTCTCGCGGAGCGCGGGGAGGAAGTAGGCCGTGCGCGCGGCCATGAACTCGCTGCCCATCTCGAGCAGGCTGCGCTGGGCGCGGGCCAGCATCTCGTACTTCTTGTTGACGACGTTCTTGCGGCCCTTGATGACGTTGAAGCTCCCGGCCTTCTCGCCGGCCTGGGTGCGGGGGGTGCGGCGCAGCTCGCTCTGGAGGAAGCGCTTGTCCTCCTCGATCTGGCGGAGCTTGCCGAGGTACTGCTTCTCGAAGCCCTGCAGGTAGACGTCGAAGGGCACGACCTCGTAGCGCTTGGGGCGCTCCGGGATCACCTGCGCGAGCTGCTTCTGGTGCAGCTCGTCCAGCACGCTGTAGATCTTGGTGCGCGGCACGCGGCTCAGGTTCGCGATGTCGCGAGCGGTCGCGGTGCCGAGGTCGAGGAGGGCGAGATAGGTCCTCGCCTCGTACTCGGTCAGTCCGTACTCCTGCATCTTCTCCAACCGGGTCGGGTTGATGGGCATCGTCGGCAACCTCACTACATCGGGAACGGAACGAGCACCCGCTTGGCAAGAGCGGGGTGACAGGGAATCTGGGAGGGCATCATGGGCCCACCTCGCCGGCGAAGCCCTCGCCTTGGTCGGCGATGGCGGGCGGCGGCGTGCCGTCGGGGTCCTGCTGGCTGGGGGCCTCCCACGGCGTGTCGCCGACGTACAGGTCCACGAGCACGCCGCTGTGGTCGTGGGAGCCCATGCCGTCGGGGTGGGCGTCGTAGGTGTCGTCGGCCGGGTCGGAGCTGCTCCAACCCTCGGAGGTCAGGTTGTGGTCCACGTCGGTGGTGTTCATCATCTTGCACGTGTCCACGACGTTGACGAAGTTGTACGGCCGGCCGGTGGCGATATCGTCGTTGAGCGTCGGGCCGAGGTGGACGACCCACGCGTAATACGCGACGTCGGGGTCGTACGTCCAAGTGGCCGAGGGCGTCCCGCTCGGAACCTCCCCCACGATGGGCTGCTCCTCCGTGGGCGGCGGGTGATACTGCGCGTCGTCCACGCCCGGCGGGACGTGGTACTCGTACTCGACGACGCTCCACGTGTGGGTGTCGTCGTTGAGGTCGGGGAACTCGTACACCTCGCCCGTGCGGATCAGCGGCAGCTCGCGCGGGTCGGGCGCGCCGTTCTCCACCGCGTAGATGAACTGGTTGTCACCGCTCGCGGTGCGCTCGAACAGCACCTGGCCGCCGAACCAAAGCACTTGGCTGCGAACGATGCCCGCGATGCCTGCGAGGCAGGGATCCATGCCGCCCATGTCGCTGTAGCTGACGTGCCCGGAAACCGCGCTCTGCTCCTGGACCGAGAGCGCCGTGGGTAGGGCCAAGAGGGCCACCACCGCCACGGCGGTCAGCGTTCCAGTCCAGCGCATCGGGTCACCAGGTCAAGGGTCGGGGAGCAAGTAGCGCAACGAGGCGTTCGCGGCGAGCACGAAGTCGAGCGTGGCCACGGGCCCGCGCGGCGAGCCGATCGCGAGCGCGGCGCTTTGCGCGCGCGCGAGCACGAGGGATCGGGCAGAGACCAGCGCGCGCTCGTCCTGCAGGAAGACCAAGCTCTGCTCGAGCGTCGGGGGGCGCATGCGGGCAACACCTCCCACTGAGTGGGAGACAGGCCCGCCCGTGCGGTTGTCGTGGCTTAAGCGCGCGCGTGTCCCCGGGGTCGGGGAAGGCCGTTGTGCAGACGCGGGTGACACCGGCAACTGGGACCAGGGGCAAGCGCGCGGCAGGCTCGGAGGCTCGCGGATCATGCTGCTCCAGGGGCCCGCTCAGGCCTCGACGAGGGCCGGCGCGAGGTCCACGTGCAGCGGCTTCGCGGGCGCGTGGACGGTCTCGGCTCCTTGCCATTGGGCCTCGAGCATGGCTTTCAGCGTCAGGACCATGGCCTTGTCGTCGGTCCAGAGCGCGACATCGCTGCCCTGGAAGTGGTGGTCGTCGTCGGGCAGGAAGTGCATCACGAGCGCCTCGCGGTCGTCGAGGATCGCGAGGGCGCAGCCCGGCGTTTCCTCGAGGGCGCGGCGCACTTCTCCCTGGGCGCCGAAGGCCGCGAGGACCTCGGCGTTCTTGGGGCCCGTGGGGCAGAGCAGGCGGAACTGCACGCCTTGGGCCGCGCGATCGCGCACCATGGCCATGTGGTAGTCCACGCGGCGCGAGCTGTTCTCCGTCGCCATGAGCAGGAATCCGCGCTTGGACTGCGTGATCATGTCGAAGAGCTTGCTCGTCACGTTGGACCGCCCGCGGAAGACGATGAAGCCGCCGTCCTCCTCCATGCGGATGTTGCCCTTGGGGGTGAACTCGCGGGCGATCTCCTCCTTGGCCGCCTCGATCTCGTCGCTGCGCGCGCGCAGGGTCGCGTGGACGCGCGCGACGTAGTCCGTGAAGGGCAGCGCCACGTACCGCATCGGCCGCTCAGGCACGAGCTGCACGAGCTGCTTCTCGGCGAGGCCCTCGAGGGCCCCGTAGATCTTCGTGCGCGGCACGCGGGCCAATTCAGCCAGCTTGCCAGCGGTTGCGACCTCGAGCTCGAGCAGGGCGCTGTACGCGCGGGCCTCGTACTCGGTCAGGCCGAAGCCCATCAGGCGCTTGAGACGCTCCGGATTCACCTTGGTCACCTCAGGCTGCGCCGCGCGGAGCTCCCGCTAGCTGCGAGGCTCGCGGAGACCTGGGCTGGCTGCATCAGCCCGGAGACTCCACGCGGTACGGCATCCTCTGGCCGTGGGTGTCCCCTGGGTGACATAAGGGTTGTAGAACGAGCGATGTCCTGTTCCCGGGCGGCGGGGGACGCGTGTCCCGGTCGCCGTGGGAACACGCGTCCCCGCGCGCGCGGGGCCGTCTGGAGGGAGCCAAGGCCGGAGGTTGCCGTACCTTTTGCGCTTGAGGTGCCGGCCTCGGCGAAGCTTGGGTGGGGGCCAGCCCTTGCGTAGATTTTGGTGGGCTCCTCGAAACGAGCGCGCGCGGTCTTGCACAGCTCTTCGCCAGGCGCGCGGAGTTGAGGTACGAACCTTCCCCAGCCACGGGCCGAAAGCCCCAAGGTTCGCGCGCGCCTTGGTTCCGGCGATGCGCTTCGAGCTCGTGCCCTTGCTCGCGAGGCAGCGCGCGATCTACGACCTCCCACGCGACATGGCGCGCTTCCGCGCGTACATCGCGGAGCTGCGCGGGGGGACCGACGATGTCACCTACCCGCCCATGGTCGCGATGAACCCCATGGGCAAGGACAAGGCGCCCGCCCGCTTCGACGACCTGATCGCGCTCGGCGCCGAGGGCATCGCTGCGGACGCCCTGCGCGAGGCCGAGCGCCGGCTCGCGCGGGTCGAGGGCGAGCTGAAGGTCGGCCTCTCCGTGGCCGATGACGCGCAGGGCTCGTGGTCGTACCGCACCACGACCGAGGCCACGCTGTGGTTCAGGGGCGACGCGGGCCTCAAGCGCGGGTGGGTGACGGTGCTGTACTTCACGGGCGATGCCCTGCCGACGCGCGCGCGCGCGTCCGCGCGAACGTGCTCGCGAGCGCCTACCGCGCGTGCTGGCAACTCCGCCGCGGCCCGCCGCGGGCGCTGCGCGACGTAGTCGCGCAGGAGGGCCACGCGGCCAGGTTCGCGGGCATCGAGCATGCGCAGCCCGGGAATGAGCTCGCGCGCGCCGAGGCCTCGCTGGCGCTGCACCTCGAGGATCGCCAGTTCTCGACGTGGGTCGCGGCGATGTACGGCGACGAGGCCGCGCGCGCGCTGGGCTTCGCCGCGCTGGGCGTGCCGGCCATGGGCGGCTTTGCGCTGGCGCTCGCGCAGGCGGCGCGCGGGCCTGCGCCCGAGACTCTGCTGGCGCCTGGCGCATAGATCCAGCGCGGCAGGCCCGCCGTTTCGGGGGCAGAAGCACCTGCGCGGCGGACGCGGCCACCCCAACTTCCTGGGCGGACCCCAACCCATAAGTAGAACCGCGAAGCATATGCTTCGTTGTGAAGGCCTACGAGTACTTCGGGCCCGGCCCAGACCCCGACGTGGAGTACCGCCTGGCCCACCGGCTGCTGGGAGCGCGGAGCGACCTCGACCGCAGGGTGCTCGGGGCTCTCGTGGGCCGCCCGCAGCGTTTCTCCGACCTCAAGCGCGTCCTGGGCGGGCGCAAGGACGCCAACTTGACGCAGAGCCTGCGCCGCCTGAGCCGCGACGGCCTCGTGCGCGCGCGCGTGCAGGCCCGCGCGAAGCCAGCCACGAAGATCCACGAGCTCACGCCCCTCGGGGCCCTGGTCGTGTTCCGCATCGTGCAGATGAGCACCGCCCACGCGTCCGCGGATGCGCTCCTCCGCGGGCAAGCCGCCGACGCATGACGACGCGACCACCGGACTACCACGACGTGGTCCGTCGCGCGCGCCTGCGGACGCGCGTCTTCCTCGTCGCCCAGACGCCGCCCTGCATCCGCCTGCGCGACGAGGCCGCGCGGCCACGGGGAAGGGACTACCACACCGCGCTCCTCGGAGACCTGCACGCGCTGAAGCTGCCCGCGCGGTGGCTGCTGGCGGTCATCCTGTGCCCGGGCAACGGGACCGAGGCCCTCGCCGCCTGGCTGCGGCAACACGACGCGGACCCTGACCGCGTGATGTTCGTCCTGCACCCCGCCACCGACGCCGTTGCGGCCCTTACCGGGTGGTACGCTGCCGGCTTCGGAGACCCCGTGGCCTGCGAGGCCCGCACGCTCAAGGAGTTCGCGAAGCCCCTGGGCCAGTTCGTCAATGATTGGATCTATGCCGATGAGCAGGGCAGCGGATACGCGCTATGACCCTGTGTTGCTCGTGCTCACTGGAGTCCGTCAGAGCTGCCGCCGCCCGCGCACGAGCAGCGCCGCGCCGAGCAGCGCGATGGGGAGCAGGAAGGCCTCGAAGCCGGGCACGCCGAGGTATTCCTTGAGCACGCCTTCATCGACGCTGAACTGGCTCGACGAAGTTTGGATGTCGTTGCCGAGGGCGTCCTGGCCACCCACCAGCAGCAACAGTGTCCCGGTCTGCTTGCCGGCCTCGGGGCTCCACTTCACGACCCACTTGCCGTCCTCGATGAAGGGGTGAAGCTCGGCGCTCACGGCTTGCGTGCCTTTCCCCACGATGATCTTGGGCGGCGCTGCCGGGTCCGGCTCGATGACCGTGCCGTCGCCGAACTGGAGCTGGAACACCCACGTCCCTTGCTCGCCCGGCTTGACCTTGGCGTCGGCGGCCTTCGCGTCGATGCCCCCCGGCTTGTCGAGGAACTTGACACCAATGTGCGCCACCTGAAGCAGCATCGAGCGGCTGTCGCCCAGGATCGCGTTGCCGGCGCTGTCCGCGCCCTGAGCCTGCAGCACGTAGCGGCCGAGCCGCTCGGCCTTCGTGGGCTTCCACAGCACGATGTACGAGCCGCTCGAGCCGAGGGTGAAGTTGAGGGGCCGCTTGTTGCCCACGTCGTCGCGCAGCGTGAAGCGCATGGCCGTGTCGCTGCGGTCCGCGGGGAGGATCCACTTGATGGTGTCCGTGCGGTTGCCCAGGGTGGGCTGCACGCTGAAGCTGCGCTGCAGCAGGCCCTCGGCCAACTGGACCTCGAACAGGGGCTCGTCGTGGACCCAGTTGCCGAGGCCGTCCTGGCCGTCGATCACGACGACGTAGTCCCCGAGGGGCGCGCCCGCAGGAGGAGTCCAGTTGCCCACCCAGACCGAGTGGTTGTGCTCCAGCGCGCGCTCCGCGATCGTCGTGTTGTCGAGCACGAAGCGGGCCGTGAAGTTGCCGCCACGCACGGGCTGCTGGTCGGGGAACTGGATGAGCACGCGCAGGTCGAGCCGGCTCGCGCGCTGCAGGGCAGCGTCGGGTGGCACGGGCTGCTTGGCGCGCAGCTCGATGCCGGTGAGGTTGAACAGCTTCGGCGGCGAGGCGAAGGTGTTGTTGTGGATGTCGCGGCCCTTGAGCACCACCGCGTACTCCCCGTCTGGGAGCGTGTAGGCCGTGGTCCACGTGAGCTCGAAGCGGCCGGGGCGCGTGAGGGCGCTGACGTTCACGACGCGCTGACCGTCGCGGTACACGGCCGCGCTCGCGAGGGAGTCCCCCATCTGGCGCTCCAACTGCAGTTCGAGCAGCTGGCCCTTGCTGAGGTTGAGGCTCATGTTCGCGGCCGGGCCGGTCCAGCTGCGGCGCAGCTCCACGGGCAGCACGCGGAAGGTCTTGCTGATGGCGTTGATGAGCGCGTGCTGCTGGTCCCTGGCCTGCAGCACGAAGCGATACTCGCCGAGGTTCGTGGTCTCGCTCGTCAGCAGCCGGCCGACGTGGTCGGTGCTGTTCGTGTCCGTCGCGTTCGCCACGCGCACGTCGCGCTTCTCCACCTCCCACGCGTCGCGGAGCGGGTTCCACTTCTGCAGCTCGATGCGGGGCGCTGCTTCTCCTTCCAGCGCGATGTCGCCGTCGGCGCCGTCGAAGATGACGATGACCTCCTCGCCGCGGTGGACTTCGGAGAGGGGCTCGACGAGCACGGGGCGCAGCAGCTTCTCCACGAAGACCGCGACGGTGCGCGAGGTCGTCGGCCGCAGCACGTTGCCCACCACATCCTGGCCGCCGATCTCCACGACGTACTCGCCCACGATGGTCGTGCGGTTGGTGGCCCAGATGGCGGTCCAGTCGCCGCGCGAGGCGTTGTAGAGGGGGAACAGCCGCGCCACGGGCTCGAGCGCGGCCCCGTTCTTCCACGGCGCGACCGCCACCGCGATCCCGCCGGCCGCGAGGCGGTCGTCCACGAGCGTGCCGTTCGCGTAGCGCGCGACGAAGCGCAGCGTGGCCGGCTCGCCCGCGCGCACGAGCGGCTCGGGGTGCTGGATCAGGCTGACCTCGATGGGCGCGCCGCGGACCCAGCGCGTGAACACGCTGCGGTTGCCGTTGGGCGTCGGCAGCTCGCGGTCCTGCAGGTCGACGGTCCAGCGCCAGGGTCCAAGAGGCGTGTCGGTGTCCTGGGCGCGCCGCAGGTCGAAGTCGCCCTCCCAGAGGCCCAGCGCGTCGTCGACGATGTCGAGGTGGAAGCTGAGGGAGCCGCGCTCCAGGCCTTCCTCATCCACCTTCGTGACGTTGACGGTGAGGTTCGTCCAGCTGTCGGGCAGCCGCGTGTGGTTGAAGGCGCTGCCGTCGGGGTAGGTGATCTTCGCGCTCACCAAGGCTTTGTCGCCGCGCGCGATGCCCGCGGTGTCGTTGCGCTCCTGCAGGCCCACGAACGTGTGCAGCTCCACGCGCGGCTTGGCCGGCACGATGTCGAAGGCGATGGTGTCGTTGGCGTCGAGGAAGTTCTCGTCGCCGTCGCGGTTGGGGTTGATGCGGAGCCTGTACGCATCGAGGTCGCGGAAGCCAAGCTTGGGCGCGTACCAAGCCGCCCACGTGCCGTTGCCGCGGTACTCCACCTTCGCAGTGCTGTACACATCGCCGTCCGGCCCCACGAGGCTGGCCGTGACGTTCTCCTCGCCGGTGGTGGTGTTCCACACCGTGCCATCGGCGTAGCGCGTGCGGAAGAGCGCGCTCGCGTTGCCGAGCCGCTCGACCTCCTCGTGGGGCTGGATCAGCACCTCGGGCTTGAGGTGCAGCGGCGTGACGCGGAACCCGGTGCCGTTCGTGGAAGGCACGAGGTTGCCCCACCGGTCGGGCTGCGGCGGCACGTGCACGCGGTACAGCGGCTCGTCGGCGCCGCCCACGGTGGTGCTCATGTTGCGGGGGATCGTCCAGTTGGCGCGCCAGCCGCGGGAGGAGGTGTACTGGGCCCACAGCACCTTGACCTCGTGGTCCGCGACGGTGCCATTGTTGACCGCCGGCGCGACGATCCGCTCGACGAAGAGTTTGAGCGACCCGTTGAGCGCGGAATCGCCTGCTTTCGTGCGGTCTTCCGGCCGCAGCGGGGCGTTGTTCGCGTACCGAACGTCGACGCTCACACGCACCGTCTCGGTGCGATTGTACGCCGGCGGGCCGGGGAGCGGGAGCACGTCGGGGTCCGGGGGCTCCGTCGCGATGTAGGCGACGCGGGTGGTCAGCCGAGCTGGCTCGGCGCGGAACATCACCGACTCGAGCTTCCCGCCGCCGCCCGTGACCTCGACGAGGTAGTTGCGGCACGCTCCGTTGATGTGCGGGCAGTCCATGTCGGACGCGTGCTCGCGGGGGATGCTCCACTCCGCGGCGGCCCGGCCGAACTGCGCCGGGACCGTGAGGTTGGCGACGCGGATCTTCGCGCCCGACTCGGCCCACTTGCTGATGTTGATGTACGCGACGGGCCCCTGCACGCCGCCCACCTGCATGCGGACGGAGCCGCCGGCGCTGTAGGTGCTGTTGGGCTGCTCCCAGTCGTTGACCACGTGCACCGTCACGTTGGCCTGGTTGAAGGGGCCCGCGCCGTCCACGACGCTGATGGTGTAGTTGCTGGCGAAGCGCGGCTCCAGGTAGCTCGTGTTGCCGAAGAGCGTGCTCGGGAACGCGAGGCTGCGGTTCCAGAAGCCTGGCGTGCCCTGGCGCCAGCCGGTCAGGGGCTGCGACACCCAGCCGGAGCCGCACCGGTCGCACGTCACGGACACGCGCGCGCCGTTGGGCTCGCCCACGCTCGGCAGCGAGACGTTGAAGTGGAACACCTCGCCCTCGAGCACATGCGCGTCGAGGGCCTCGACCTTCTCGCCGACCGCCGCGGCGTGGCCGCTGCTGCACAAGATGGCCAGGAACGCGAGCAGGGCCAACCCTCCAAGCAGGCTCCAGCGGAGCCCTGAGGAGACCTGGCTCATCGTGGCGTGCGGCACGGCACGCTCCCCTTCCCGGGGCGGGATATAGTGCTTCACGTGTAACCGTTGTCAGGGTCAAGCCTGAGCAAGGGGTGTGCAAGAGGCCTGCGGACGTGCTGGCGTTGGGCCGAGCGACATCCGCTTCCGGTGGACGTCCCCGGGCGAGGGAGGGGCTTTGGCGCGCCACGTGTCGCGCAGGCAGTTCGCATGTCCTGGGACTGGGAGCCCGCGTGTGCTCACAGCAAGGGCGAGATGAGGGCGAGATGCTACGTCATAGCTTCTTTCCCCTCGGTCTGTGGAGAAATCGAACGGCTCCGACGTCCGCGGGGTCGTTTTCGCTTTTGAAAGGCCATTACGTTCTCGGATGGGCAACTTCGGATTCGATACCGAGCCCCCGACGCTTGCGCTCGCGCGCCGTTGTTGTCACTCGGACGACAACGATCTTTCTGATGCGATCAGACGGCGCGCGGAGCCGAGATCCTCTTGCACGCGCATCGAGCGTGGACGGGTTTGGTCCTCGGCGCAGGTTTGTCGGCCATGGTTCTCGCCCCGTTTGCAGAGGCGCCAGGAGCTCTGATGATCTTCACGGGCTCCAACATCGACGTGCCTCAATCCATCCGGACCACGTTTTCGCATCTGCTTGAGCCGGCGATCTCGGTCTCTAGCGCCGGCACCATCTACGTGACGGCCCACACGGCCGTGCAGCATGTCGGAAGGGCTCCCGCTTTCGTCGGATCCGGCAGCCCCCTCCGGTGGGCTTACCTGTACCACACGGACGAATTCCCGGGCGAGGAGGGCCAGCTTACCGTGGATGACCAAGGCCACGCCTGGCTCTTCGATAACGGGGCCGAGACCATGTCGTTGTACAAGTGGTGCCAGGAAGGTGCGCAACCGTGCGGCGTCAACCCCGACGCTTGGCAGTCGCCCCTGAGCTACTGCGGAACCGCGTTGACGGACAGCCCCCGCGTTGCCTGGAGAAACGCAAAGCTGACTCTCGTCAACTACCAAGGCCAAGGCCCTGGCGGACAAGGCTACGTCCAGATCGGGAGCGTGGGCGAGAATGGGGTCGGCCCAACGTGGAACGCATGCGCACTCGGCCCGGGGGAAGCACCGGGCTTCCCCGCGATGCGAGGCGACGGCACCTTCGTCGTTCCGCAGCGGCAACCCAGGGTGAATCCAACCCAGATCGTCATCGCGAAAGGAACGCACCCTAACTTCCTCAGCTACGCGACCGCGTTTCCGATCGAGGAAACGACGCTGGCGGGCGGCTGCCTTCCGAACTACGGCTGGTCTGGGTTCTCCTCATCTGAACGTCTCTTCCTCGCTGCCGCCAAGAACCAGACGGCGATCACCATCGCGACCAGCAGCGATCTGTCCACGTTCACAACGACGACCGTTGACCTCCCTGGCACGGTGAGTGCGATGTGGTTGGCCACAAGCCGAACCTCGGAAGGCGCGCTCCTGTCGTATGCAATTGGCAACGGTTGCTCGGGCGCGGACTTCTACGCGGCTCATGTTCGCGTCGTCAACGGGACGCTTCAAGTCCAAGACGAGAGTTTCGTAGCCCATGCACAGCTTATCTGTCGCGACTTCTATGGATCGGCGGTCGGCCCCAGCGGTACGGCGTACCTCGTTGTCTTCGATGCGACGGTCAACGGCTGCAACGGCATGAGCGACTACACGACGCGTCCCCTGACGGTGTACATCCAGGACGCAGGACCTACCCTCTAGGGATAGCTATTACGCTATTAGCTAGCTGTAGCTAGACGAGAGGATCCTGCGCCAAGACTCCCGCGTACGTGGCCGGCAATGCGGAAACGCTCCGGATGTAGACCACGAAGATCCCTGGTCCGAAGAGCGGTGAGCCAGTTCCGGGATTGCCCCCGTCCCCCTCGAGGCAGGCCTCGGGCACGGGGAAAACGTTGTCGCTACGGCAGACGTGGCTTGCGAAGGGATCAAGCCTGCAGACCGACAATGAGACATCCCCCGTCGCGGCGACCAAGACGTAATGCTTGCCCGCGCCAAGCGTGGTGACCCAACTGTCCGTCGCTCCTGGAGCGAGTTGCGCGCTCATGGCCTCATAGGAGCCCTTCGGTCCTTGGACCACGATAGGCTCCAAGGCGCCCGTCGGGTCGCAGCCGTCACCGTGATAGGCACCTCCCCCGAGCGATTCAGCGAGCAGGATCATGAGCGCCAAGGGGGTGAGAATCCTCACGCCGCCGCATTCGTAGGAAGGATAAGAGGCTTTTCTTCACTTCGCCGCCACGCTTGGCCGCCTTCGACATACGTTCGGTGACAGGCACTTCGGGCATGTCGAGCTAGACCCGCCAAAACTCAGGCAGCTACACGTGCACCGTGGCGCCCTCGACGCGCATCCACGGCAGGCGGTGCGCGGCGGGGGTCATGTAGCCGCCCAGGTCGGAGGCCTCGGCGCTGAGCCCCGACAAGGAGCGCAGCCAACCGGGCACGGAGCCGCTGAGCAGCACGCTCTTCGCCGGCCCAGCCACCTCGCCGCGCTCGATGCGGAACAGCAGCGCGCTGTTCACGTGGAAGTCGCCCGTGACCGGGTTGGCGGTGTGGGCGCCGATGGTGTCGTGCAGCAGCAAGCCCTTGCGCGTCTCGGCGATGAGCTCTGCAAGGGGCTTCCGCGGGCCATCGACGACGAAGTTGCGGCCCGCCGCGCGCGGGGGCGCGAGGTAGGAGCGCTCGCCCTCGCCGCGCCCGCACCGCTGCGCGCTCGCGGTCGAGGTGGCGTGGTCCTCGGCGGCGCTGCGCAGGTCATGGAGGGCTTGGATGGCCCGGCCGCGCTCGATGAGCGGCGTGCGCTGCGAGGGCAGGCCCTCGTCGTCGCGCGCGGCGCTGCCCAACCCACCTTGAAGGGCGCCGTCGTCGTAGAGGCTGAACTGCTTCCACGCGACCTGCTTGCCCATCTTGCCCGCGAAGGGGCTGTCCTTGCGCCGCAGGTTGTCGGCGAGCAGGCCGCGGATGCAGCCGAGCTCCAGCAGCTCCAGCATCGCCTCGGGCTTCATCAGCAGCGTGTACGCGCCCTCCTTGATGGCCTGGGGCTTGCGGCTCTCCACCGCGAGGCGCGCGGCCTCCGCTCCGACCGCGTCGAGGTCCACCGTGTCGGTGCGGCGCGTCTCGTGGTGGCTGCCCGTGCTGAGGGTGCCGTCCTTCAGCACCGCGCTCGCCGACGCCCACGTCACGGCCGAGCGCTCGAGGTGGCGGAGGCCCCGGCTGTTCGCCAGCGCCCACGCCTCGGCCGCCGCGCCGACGCTGCCGCCGCTCAGCTCCACGCGGCCGCTCACGCGCTTCGCCGCCTCGACGACGCGCCGCGCGCGGGCGGCGACATCCTCGGGGCCGAGGGCCTCGATGCGGGGATCGGGCCCCGCCAAGGTGGGGGCGGGCCTCGGCTCCGGGAACCGAATCGCCAGCCGGCGCAGCCGCGGCGCGGCGCGCAGCGCGCCCTCGATGGCCTGCGGGGCGCGGCGCGGCTCGGCCGCGTAGCCGAAGCCCACCCTGCCTTGCTTCAGGACGCGCACCCCCAGGCCGAAGTCGCCGCCGGTGCTCAGGCCCTCGACCGCGCTGCGCTCGATGTCGGCCGCGAGGTGGCGACCCTCCTGCACGAACGCCTCCGCATCGTCGGCGCCAGCGGCCAAGGCTTGCTCCACCACGCGCTCGGCCAGCGCGAGCAGCGCGTCCGGACCGCGCAGGTGCAGCGTCGCGGCCATCGCTTGCATCTAGGCACCCCCGACGCTGCAGTTGCGCACGCGGAAGTGCGGGCCGCCATCCCCGACGGGCACCCACTGCCCCTTGCCGCAGAAGCCCGGCTGGGCGAGGCGGAAGTCCTTGCCGACCGCGTCGACGCGCTTCAGGGTGGTGAGGATGTTGCCGCTCAGGCTCACGTCGCGCAGCGGCTGGCCCAGCTCGCCCCGCTCGATGGCGAAGGCCTCCTGTGCGCTGAAGTGGAACGTGCCGCGCGCCGTGTCCACCTGGCCGCCGCGCGTGCCCTTCACGTACACTCCGGTGCGCACGCCCTCCAGGAGCTCCTCGAAGCTCCGGTCGCGGGGCAAGAGGATGGTGTTGCTCATGCGCACCAGGGGCCTGTGCGCGTAGCTCTCGGCGCGCGCCGCTCCGTTGGGGGCCATGCCGAGCTTGGCCGCGGTCTCGCGGCTGTGGAGGAAGCCCTTCAGCCGGCCCTTGTCCACGAGCAAGCGCCGCTGGCCGCGCACGCCCTCGTCGTCGAAGCCGACGAAGCCGAAGCTGCCCTTCAAGGTGGGATCGTCGGCGATGCTGACCATCGGGTTGCCCAAGTCTTCCCCCACGCGGCCCGCGAGCAGCGAGTCGCCGCTGACCACCAGGTCCGCTTCGCAGGCATGCCCCATGGCCTCGTGCGCGAACACGCCCGCGAGGTCGGGGTCCACGAGGACGGTGGTGCGGCCGCCCTTGGGGGCCTTGGCCGTGGCCAACCGCGCGGCGGCCTCGCACGCTTCCTTGCAAAGGTCCTCGGGCGCGCCGCGGCCCAGCAGCTCATGGCCCTGCGTGCCGCCCAACCGCGAGCGGTAGCTCGCGCGCTTGCCTTTGGCCTCGGCGGTGACGTTGATGAGGAAGAGGGTGCGCGGCACGTGCGCCACCAGGTCCGCGCCCTCGCTGCTGAGGAAGCGCGTCTCCAGCTCGCCGTCCTCGATGCCCAGCGTGCGCGTCGCCATGCCCGCGCGGCGCGGGATGCGGTCCAGCTCCTTGAGGAGGTCGAGCCGGTCCTCCAAGGGCACGCGGCTCGGACGCTTGCGCACGGGCACGCGCAGGGTCGCGCGCTCGGCCTTGACCGGCGCGAGCTTCACCCGCTCGCGCGCGTGCGCTGCGACCACCTTCGCCGCGCGCACCGCGTCCCCGGCCGCGGCGACGACTGCGTCGTCCTCGAGGCGCGACGTGAACGCGAAGCCCCACGCGCCGTCCACGAGCACGCGCACGCCTGCCCCTGCTGTCGATCCCGCGACGAGCTGCTCCACCTTGCCGTCGCGCAGCTCCGCGCTCGCGCTCCAAGCGCGCTGCACGCGGACGTCTGCGTAGC
>DASYRW010000158.1:0-22187 GCA_036003985.1 Thermoplasmatota archaeon | reverse complement strand
AGCGCGAGCGTGGGCAGCGCCGGCAGGCCGAGCAGCACGAGCAGCTGGACGAGGGCCGTGAGCTCGATCGCCGGGTGGCGCGGCGCGAGCACGAACCACGCGACGGCGAGCGCGACGACGCCCGCGGCGGCGAGGCCTGCGCCGGCCGCCTTGATCTCGCGCCACGCGAGCGGCGCGACCGCGAGCAGGAGCACGCCGAGGATGACCGCGAGGATCAGCAGCAGGCCGACGACGTTGAGCGCGCCGGTCCAGGGCACGAGCAGCGTCTGCAGGCCCTGGCCGAGGAAGTGCAGCACCCCCTGCTCGACGCCGGCGTAGAGGAACGGCGCCAGGGGCAGCACCACCAAGGGTGGCAACGCGACGACGCTCAGGCACACCGCAGGGAAGACGCGCGCGTCCCTGTTCGTGCCGCCCTCGATCTTGACCATGAGCGCGCTGACGATCGCCGCGAGGATGGCAGCCGGCACGAGGAACTCCCACGTCGCCACGAAGGTCTGCACGAAGTTGCCCGGCGTCGCGCCGGGGCCGAGGAAGTGGTTCGTGACGTCGGCGTTCCAGGCCGTGGTGAGCAGCCACGCGCCGAGGCCCTTGAGGGGCACGACGAAGAACGTCGCGATGACGCCGAAGGCCATGCCGGCCAGCGCGGGCGGGCCGACGTTGATGGTCGTGGTGGGCTGGCGCGTGAGCAGGATCGCCAGGAACGTGAGCGTCACGCCCGCGACCGCCCATGGCGGCATGAGCGCCCAGCCGCCGAAGAACAGCGTCACCGTCAGCGCGCTCATGAGGAAGATGTTGGCGAAGACCGCGAGCATGAACGCGCCGAAGCGGATGCCGCTGTACTCGGTGAAGTAGCCAGCGACGAGCTCCGACTCAGCTTCAGGGAGGTCGATGGGCACGACGCCGATCTTCGCAATCGCGCTGGCGAAGAAGATGCCCACGCCGATGGGCTGCAGGATGAAGAACCACCAGGGCTGTTGGGCCGCGACGATGCCCTGCGTGTTGAGGGTCCCAGCGAGCAGCACGACCGCGAGGGCGCTGATGACCATCGGGATCTCGTAGCTCACGTCCATCGCCGCCGCGCGGAGGCCGCCGACGAGGCCGTACTTGTTGTTGCTGCCCCAGCCCGCGAACACCTCGCCGAGCGGGCTGATGGCGCCGATGGCGAGGATGAACAGGATGCCTGCCCCCACGTTGCCGAGGATGATGCCGCCGCTCCAGGGCAAGGGCGCGAAGGCCAGGAAGACCGGCACGATCGCCAGGTAGGGCGCGAGCACGAAGGTGAAGCGGTCCGCGCGGCTCGGGATCACGTCCTCCTTCGTCACCATCTTCACGCCGTCCGCGAGGGTCTGCAGCAGCCCAAACGGGCCGACGCGCGTCGGGCCGTGGCGCGACTGGATGTCGGCCATGACCTTGCGCATGCCCCACACGAAGCCGGGCACGATGGTCAGCACGATGACCACGATGACGAGCGCGAGGATCAGGTTCGACAGGACGAACAGCGTGAACTCGGTCGGGTAGATTCCGATCAGCGAGCCGAGCTTGAGCAGGAGGTAGCTGATCAGGCCGGTGCCGCTCGCGTCCAACGCCATCAGGGCCACCTCAGCGGTCCACGTCCCCCAGGGTGATGTCGGTGCTCCCCAGCGTGGCGATCAGGTCGGGGATCTTGAGGCCCACGACCATGTCGCGGAGCGGGTGCAGGTTGCTCAGGCTCGGCGGCCGCCACTTGACGCGGTAGGGCTTGTTGCTGCCGTCGCTGACCAGGAAGCAGCCGACCTCGCCGCGCGGGTTCTCGACGCGCACGTACACTTCCCCCGCAGGAGGCTTCACGCGGTTCTGCTTCGCGCGCTCGCCCACCTCGGGGGCGATGTAGGGGCCGCGCTCCGGCAGGTTCTGGAGGGCTTGGTCGAGGATGTCGCAGCTCTGGCGCATCTCCTCGACGCGCACCTCGTAGCGCGCGAAGCAGTCGCCGTCCTTGCGCACCGGCACGTCGAAGTCGAAGGCCGCGTAGTTGCCATAGGGCTCGTCGCGGCGCAGGTCGAAGTCGATGCCGCTGGCGCGCGCCATCGGGCCTGTGACGCCGAAGTTCATGGCGGCCTTGGCGCTGAGCCTGCCGATGCCCTTCGTGCGCATGAGGAAGATGTCGTTCTTGGTGAGCAGCGCCTCGTACTCGTCGATGCGCGGGCGCATGTACTGGACCCAGGCAAGGGCGCGCTCCCGGAAGCCCGGCGGGACATCGCGCACCACGCCGCCGAAGCGCATGTAGGAGTACGTGAGCCGCGCGCCGCACATCAGCTCCAGCAGCGCCAAGGCCTCCTCGCGGTCGCGGATGCACCAGAAGAACATGGTGAGCGCGCCGAGGTCGATGCCCCACGTGCCCAGCCACACTTGGTGGGACGCGATGCGGTTGATCTCCTGCGCGATGACCCGGAGGTAGTCCGCGTACTCGGGCACCTTGATGTCCGCGACGGTCTCCACGGCGAGCACGTAGGCCATGTTGTTCTGCATCGCCGCGAGGTAGTCGAGGCGGTCGGTGTACGGGATCCACTGGAGGTAGGTGCCGTCCTCGGCCAGCTTCTCGCTGCCCCGGTGGAGGTAGCCCATGACGGGCTCGACGTCCTCGACGATCTCGCCGTTGAGCACGACCTTGAGGCGCAGCACGCCGTGCGTGCTCGGGTGCTGCGGGCCCATGTTGACCATGACGGTCTTCGCCTTCGGGGGCAGCGTCACCATCCCTTGCCCTCCTCGAAGGTCACGACGTCCTCGCCGGTCTCGGGGTCGAGCGCGACGTACTGCTCCTTCGTGCGGTCGTAGTCCTTCCGCAGCGGGTGGCCCACCCAGCCTTCCGGCAGGAGCAGGCGCTTGTGGTTCGGGTGGCCTTGGAAGCGCACGCCCAGCAGGTCCCAGACCTCGCGCTCGAGCCAGTCCGCGCCCTTGAAGATGGGGGTGATGCTGGGCAATTCCGGGTTGTCGCGCGGCAGCTTGCACTTCAGCGAGAGGTGCGACTTCGTCTGGTAATCGTAGAGGTTGTACACGACTTCGATGCGCGGCGGCTCCCCGAACACCACCGTCGGCTCCTTCGCTCCAGGGGGCAGCGGGATGATGCCGGGCGGGCAGATGTCGGTGCCTGTGAGCAACGAGATGTGCGTGAACCCGAGATCGTGGGCGATGCGCACCGCGTCGAGGATGCGCCCCGGGGCGACGAGGAACTGCGGGTGGTTCTTCTGCGTGCCCTTGCCCTCGAGGCAGTCCGCGGCGCGCTGCTGGAAAGCCTCGAGGAGCGCGCTCATCAGCGGCCCCCCAGGGGGAGGGCCATGGTGCGCTTCGTGACGGCGCCCTTCTTGCGCAAGCGCTGCGGCGCGAAGAGCATCGTGGCCGGGACGGGCGAGCGCTTGATCTTCTCCTGCAGCGCCATGATGCCCTCGCGCAGCGCTTCGGGCCGCGGAGGGCAGCCGGGGATGTACACATCGACGGGGATGACCTTGTCCACGCCCATGACGGTGGAGTAGGAGTTCTGGTACGGCCCGCCGCACGTCGCGCACCCGCCCATGGCGATGGCGTAGCGCGGCTCGGCCATCTGCTCGTAGAGCACCTTGATGCGCGGGGCCATCTTCTTGATCACGGTCCCGGGCACGATCATCAGGTCGGATTGCCGCGGCGAGCCGCGGAACACCTCGGCGCCGAAGCGCGCGATGTCGTAGCCGGTTCCGACGGTGGCCATCATCTCGATGGCGCAGCAGGCCAAGCCGAACTGCATGGGCCAGAGCGAGTTCGCGCGGCCCCACTTGATCACTTGGTCCAGCGTGGTGAACAGGACGTTGCCGTCGCCGGCGGCCTCGTCCTCGGTGGTCACCTGGACCATGCCAGCGCCCCCTTCTTCCACGCGTACAGCCAGCCGTCGAGGATCAGGAGCGCGAAGAGCACCATGGCCACGATCTGCCACAGCGACAGCGACGAGAAGCTCAGCGCGAACAGCACCAGGAACGCCGCCTCGACGTCGATCACCAGGAACACGAGCACGTAGAGGTAGTACTGCACGTCCACGTTCGTCCTCGCGCTGCCCATCGGCACCTCGCCGCATTCATAGGTCGAGAGCTTCACGGGGTTCGGGTTGCTCGGCCGGCCGAGCAGCTTGCCGATGTTGAACATCGCGTACGCGACCACCACGCTCAACGCGCCGAGGATGGCGATGGGCGCGTAGGACGCGAGGACGTCGGTGGCCATGGCTGCGCCTTGCCATCGCGGGGATTGGGCAATTCCTACTTAACCGTGCCGCATGAACAGGGGCCGCCAACAGAAGGGCCGCGGACCCCTGCGCGCCGATCCTTGGGCTTGGCCAAAGCGACCCTGCCGTGCGATCGCACGTCGCGCAACGCTCAAGAGGGCGAGCTGGTTCACGGATCGATGATGCAGCACCCCGCCGCCGACGCCCTGCTGGGCAGGCGCGTCCTCGACCGCGCCGGCCAGGACCTCGGTGTCGTGGTGGACGTGGGCACCGGCGAGCTCCGCGCGCCCAAGTTCCTGCTCGTCGGCGCCGCGGACACGCGCATGCTGCGCGTCGAGGCGCGCGACGTCGAGGCGCTCGACGCGCCGGTGCTGCGGGTGCGCAACTGAGCGCGGGTCAGCCACCGCACGGCTGCGTGGGCGGTTGGTCGTTGTCCACGCCGACGCGGCGCGCGAGCCAATCGGGAGCCACATCGGCGAACGCCGCGGCGGAGTTGGGCTGGAGCTGCAGGAAGTGGCCCGCGTCCGGCACGATGCGGACCTCGAGGCACGTCGCGTCGCCCCAGAACAGCGTCTCCTTGGTCGCCTCGATGCCGCCGGGCTCGCACACGGTCAGGCAGAACAGGATGTCGTGGTCGCCCATGACCGACAGCACCGGCACGTCGACCAGGCGCGTGAAGGGGATCCAGAGCCCGAAGGTCGCGGCCTCGCCGAGGGTGGCCGTGTCCTTGAGCTCCTCGTCCAGCGCGAGGACCGCGGGATCGGTCGCGGGGACGTAGAAGAACTGCGACCGCGAGCCCGGCAGGGTGGTCGCGTAGCCGAGCGGGATGGCGGGGTCGTCCGCGAACTTCGGGTCGAGCTGCGCCGGATAGAACGAGGCGAACAGCTTCGCGAGGCCCACGGGCGACGGGCCGACGAACGCGCCGGTGTTGACGAGGCCGTCGATGCCGCCGTAGAGCTCGGCCTCGAAGATCGAGATCAGGCTGCTGAGCGAGTTGCCCACGAGCACGACCTTGCCGAAGGGCACGCCGCCGATGGCGCCTGCGCGCAGACGCTCCACGATCTGGTGCAGCACGAACGCTTCGGACTGCAGGTGCACGAGGGCCGCCGCGGGCCGCTCGCTCTCGCCCGTGCCGATGCGGTCGTACGCGAAGACCGCGTAGCCGGCGCTCGTCGCGTGGCGCACGAAGGAGTACGCGTCCTTCTCCACGGGCCAGTCCCAGTACGCATGGGTGGAGAGCCCCGTGGGCGAGGCGAGCAGCACCGTTTGCCCCGCGTGCAGCGCAGCACCGCACATCCACGCCGCGACGTGGTGGGTCGCAGGCTCGTCCGGGAGCAGCCGCACGTCGATGTCGCCGCGGACGCACGACGCATCCTCGATGCCTTGGGCCGTTGGCGCCGCGGGGGCCGGCGCGACCGGGACCAGCATCCAGGCCGCTGCGATCACCAGCGCGGTCCGCATCGCCCCGAGCCTGCCCATGGCCCGGGAAAACCCTGGGGGCGCCATGAAGGCTTGCAGACGTCGGGCTGCGTCACCGGCGCCGGCGGAGCCCCGCGGCGAGGCTGGCCGCGCCCACGGCGAGCGCCGCGAGCGCCGCTTCGGCTCCGGGCGTGGGTCGGTCGGGCGCGGCGCTCGTGTCGCCGGGCGGGGATGCGGTGGCGTCGAGCGCAGCGGGAGGCGCCGGGGACGGCGCGGGGCTCGTCGCGTTCCCGACCGCGGGTCCCACGCCCACGACGGTGTAGTCGGCGCCCTCCGCCGTGTCGAAGACCGTTTCGGTGAGGCCTTGCTGCTGCGGCAGCGCCACCGGGCCGACGCCGCCGCACAGGCAGACCTCGGTGACCGCCGTGAGCTTCGCGAGGACCGTGCCGTTGGTTGCGCCGAGGTACGCGCGCGGGATGCTGAAGGTGACCGTCCCCGGCGAGCCGGGGGCCAGCTGGCCTTCGCCCTGCTCGAGGGGCCCCGCGGGGCCGGACCCGCGCTGCCATGTGCCATACCAGTAGAAGTCGGTCGGGATGGAGGAGCGGAAGAGCCCCCACGCGTACGTCGTGCCGTTCACGTCCGCGAGCAGCATGTACGTGTCCCCGATGGGCTGCTCGGGGAGCTGCGCGAGCCGGAGCGTGCCCACCACGTTGGGGCCCCGCTCCTCGAGCCAGGCCGCCGTGATGTCGCCGAAGCTGGCGGCGGCGCCCGCGTCGCCGGGGGGGTCGGTGATCTCGGGGTTCGAGGCGTCACCGGCCCACCCAAGTTGGGTGGCGACCAACAGCGCCGCCGCCAGCGTCGGGATGCGCGCGAGCATCGGGAGGTGCTGGCCCTGGCCGGGAATAAGCAGCGTGGACCGGCCGTTCGAACGCGTGGTCCGGTCGCTGAAGCTCAGTGCTTGCGCAGCTCCGCGATCGCTTGGGGCCAAGCCTCGGCGAACCTCTGGCAATCGGGCTCGGGCACGCTGAAGCTGATCCGCACGAAGCGGTCGCCGAAGCGAGGACTGACATACCGACCGCCGCGCACGAACACCTTGTGCTGGAAGAGCAGGTGCTCCTCCACCGCGCCCGGGTCGAGGCGCGTCGCGCTGATGTCGACAACGAAGAGGTTCGCGTGGCTCGGATAGACGGGCAGGAAGCAGCCCTCGGTCTTGGCCACCGCAGCTTTGATCGTCGCCTGGTTCCGGCGCGACGTCTCGCGCACGCGCGGCATCCACTCCTTCTTGGTCTCGAGCGCGGCCTTCGCCGCGGCCTGCGCGAGCACGTTGATGCCGAGCGTGCTCACGGTGAACTCCTTGAGCTTCGGCCACAGGTCCGCTGGAGCCGCAAGCGCGCCCACGCGCATGCCCGCGAGGCCACAATTCTTGCTGAAGCTGTACACGATCACGGTCTTCTCGGGGTAGAACTCGCTGGCCAGCGAGGTGTGGTCGCTGAAATCGCGGTAGGTCACGTCGTGGATCAGCACGAGGCCCTTGTCCTTCGCCAGCTCGGCGATGGCGCGCACCTCGTCGAGCGTGTAGGCAGTCCCCAGCGGATTGATCGGGTCGATGAGCAGGATCGCCTTGGTGCGCGCCGTGATCGCCTCGCCGAGGCGCTCGGGCGTGAGCTTCCACGGCGGGCTGTAGATCGGCAGCTCCACGGGCTTCGCGCCGCTGAGCTTGATCTGGTTGTGGATGGGCAGGAAGCTCGGATCGGAGCACACGACCTCGTCGCCCTGCGCGAAGAGCGCGCGGTTCATGGCGTAGAGGCATTCGAGGCCGCCGTGGCCCAGCATGACCTCCCACTCCTGCCCAAGCCCGAGGTCGGCGCGCACGAGGTCGCGCAACCCAGGCAGGCCCTTCTGCATCGGGTAGAGGTGGTGCTTGCCCTCCTGGACCGCGCGCAGGATCGCCTCCTCGATGCGCGGCGAGGTCGGGATCGAGTTGGTGTTCTGGCTCATCCAGACGATGCCGGGCGTGCGGTGGGCCCACTCGAAAGGGTCGGGCTTCGCGGGCGGCGGCGCAGCCATCGGGCTGGCAACGCTGAGGGGATAGAAAAAGGAAGGCCCGGCGCGAGGCGCCGGGCGGTCGGTGGTGAACTCAGGCCTGGTCGTCGTCGGGCACGGGCAGCTCGCCGTCGGTGATCAGGATGTCGCCGTACTGCGTCATCGCGGCGATGGTCACCTGCACATCCTTGGCGTCGAAGCCCGCGGTCTGGGCGCTCTCGGTGCGCGCGTCGCCGTAGCCGCTCGGCCGCTTCGGCGGGACCAGCAGCGAGCCCAGCAGGTCGGCGCGCTCGCCCAACGCGGCGTTGCCGTCCTCGCCGGAGCCCTCCGCGTCGGTGAGCTCGATGATGATCTCGCCGTACTGGGTCGAGGCTTGCGCGTCGTAGCCGCGGTCGTTGCCCGCTGGGACACCCAGCGTGACGCTGCCGTACTGGCTCTCGAGCTGGATGGCGCCGCTGGCGCCGTCCACGACGTGCGCCCTGATGTCGCCGTACTGCGTGAACACGCGCAGGTTGTCGGTCGTGGCGCTCAGGCCCACGCTGCCGTACTGCGTCATGGCCGCGAGGTCCGTCGCGACCGCGTCGACGCGGATCTCGCCGTACTGCGTCAGGAGCCCGAGCTTCTCGAAGCTCAGGTCCTTGACCCCGAGGCTCGCGTACTGGGCCATGGCCATCAGCTCGCCGCCGTGCAGGCCCTCGAGGACGAAGGGGATCTCCTCCGCCTGCTGGGGCTCGTCGCGGCCGAGGCCGATGTTCATGTCGATGCCGGCGCCGCCCTGCGTGCAGGCCTGGTCCTGGTCGCCCTGCTGGCCGCCGAAGAGCTGCTCCAGCGGGCCAGCCAGGTCCTGGCCGAGGCCGCCCGTCGCGCCGCTGCACACGAAGGCGGTGGTCCAGCTGATGCTGGCCGGCACGTTCGCCACGACCGCGACCCGCGGGCCGCCGTCGCCGCTCGTGCTGATGTCGTAGTTGCCAGCGCGCTCCACGAGCAATTGGAGGCCGAGGCCGCCCTCGCTGCCCTCGTTGAAGGTCGAGGTGATGGCGCCGTCGGTGATGCGCTGCTTGTCCTGATCGGGGAGCACGAGCACGGTGATCTCGTAGGAGGGCTCGTCCCATCCGATGACCGACACCGCGCCCTCGAAGGTGCGCAGGTCGAGCGTGCCCTCCGTGACGGCTTCGAGGTCGACGTCGCCGGTGTAGGTCTCGAGGACCTCCCAGCCTTCGGGGGCCGGAGCCGCGGCCGGGGCCGAGAACGCGTTCAAGGGTACAGCACCGCTCAGCACTGCGCCGCCCGCGCCGGCTCCGGCGAGGGCGAGCACGAGCGCGATCACGGGCACGGAAGGGATCGCCACCGAACTCACCGGCCTCCCAACCGGGCTGCTATTTAAAGGATGTTTGGCGTGGTCATCGAAACTTCCAGCACACCGCGCCGAGGGCCTCGCGAGCGTCTACGCCGGCGGGCGGGCGCCCGACCGCGGTGGCTTGTGGGCGCTGAGTCGGGCCGTCGTGCGCAGGAACCGAACCGCTGTCCGGACCATGAGCCAATCGAACACCACGTTGCCGGCGAAGATGATGGCGCCCAGCGCCACGTAGTGCCACGCGCCATGGCGCAACCCCACGTCGGCGAACACCAGCCCCACGATGGCCGGCAGGAGGAAGCTCACCGGCGCCACGATCAGCTCCATGCGCACGCCCCGGCGCAGCTCGCTCGCGACGATGCGCGACTCCCCTTCGTTGCGGCTCGCGTCTAGGGCAGCCAAGAGGGCACCTCCATCTGGAACGCGAAGGGCTGCGGGAGGACCAAGCCCAGCGCCGCGAGCACCCCGAGGCCCTCGAGGGCGACGAGCGCCACCGCCGGCAGGATCGGCATCATGAAGTCGTCGTCGAGGACCTTGTTCTTCGCCAGCTCGCCCGCGACGAGCAGCAGGCCGCCGAGCAGCGCCAGCGCGGGGTGGAACTGCAGCACGCCGAACACGAGCGCGCCGAACGCGACGCCGGCGGCGATGCCGAGCCGCGGGCGCTTCGCGCGGCGGAACTCGCCCAGGATCGGATCGCCGATGGCCGCTCCGACGATGCAGGCCGCCGCGACCGCGGGCGGGAACGCGTACAGGAGCAGCACGACCGCGCTCGCGAAATAGACGTAGCCCGACAGCCGGAAGCGCTCGTACTCGCGCAGGCCGAAGAACGCCTCGGTCGGCACGCCGCCGAGGATGCGGTACGCCTCGACGCTCAGCGCGCCCGCGAACAGCAAGACAGGCAAGAACTGCTTCACGAAGGTCATCGTGGCGCCCGTCTCGGGCAAGAGGTAGTAGATCGCGAAGCACGCGCCGAAGCTGTGGAAGGCGCGGCGGAACCAGTGCGGGTCGAAGCTCAGCTGGTCGACGACCTCGTGCAGCGCCGCGGCGCGCTCGCGCAGCGCGCGCTCCACGCCGGCGAGGCCGCCCTCCTCGGTCATGGGACCTCAGTCGTACATGCTGGTGTGGTTCGCCAGCAGGTTCGCGAGGATGCGCGCTTGCTCGATCGTGAGCTCGAAGCTGTGGGTCACGAGCTGCTGGGTGCCGTCGACGTTGCGGGGCTCGCGGACGATGACCACGACGCTGCCATAGCCGGCCGTCTCGATCTCCAGCTTCACGGGGCCGTCGTGGGCCTCGTAGATCATCGTCATGGCGCTCGCCCTGCAAGGGAGCCGCAGCCTTAAGGGTTCCCCGGCCTTGGCAGGAACGTGGAGACGTTCCGCCTCCAACGCGACCTCGCCGTGGGCGTGCACCCCTTGACCAAACTCGCGCAAGGCCTCGAGGACGCACGAGGCCTGCAGATGATGTTCCCGGACGCGAAGGAGCGGCGCGCGTTCCTCGGCAGCATCGAGGTGCACGTCAGCCCCTTCCACGGCTACATGTGGATCGACGACGCGAAGGGCCGCGTGGTGGTGAGCGCGGACTACCTGCGCCACGGCGAGGAGCGCGGCATCTTCCTCGACCTCGTCCACGAGCTCGTGCACATCCGCCAGCACCGCGAGGGCACCGACCTGTGGGACGAGCGGTACGCGTACGTCGACCGCCCGACGGAAGTGGAGGCGTACCTCGTCGCCGTGGAGGAGGCACGGGCCCTCGGCCTCGGCGACCCCGAGATCTGCGAGTACCTCCACGTGCCATGGACCAGCGCGGAGGAGCACGCCCGTCTGTGCAAGACCCTGGGCGTGCCCTATTTCCCGGCGCGGCGCGGCTAGCCGAGGAACTTCACCTTCGCGCCGCGGCCGCGGGCGAGGGTGTCGCAGTTCGTGCACTGGAACGCCGTGCCGGCGCGGGCGAAACCCGAACCCCGGGGGCGCTTGCGGAACAGCGGCGTCATGGCCGTCTTGCAATTCGGGCAGCGGGGTCGCGGCTTGTTCGGCATCGCGGGTGCTAGGACGATGGATTATTTGAATGTATCTCTGCGCCCGACCCCCTCGATTGTGGATTGCGGTTCCATCCACCGAGGAATCCCACCCTGGCCGCGCGCTGGATTGCCCGCGGGGTTCGCCCCGGGCCTTGACCCGTCATGGCTGCCGATGTTTGCCCACGTCGGCGCCGCCCCTGCCGCGGCGCCCACGACCCCCGACCCCGCGTTGAAGGGCATTCGACACGCGCAAGATTCCGCTTTCCGCGGCGATTCCTCCGAGAATCCCCCGCAGCGGTCACCCGCGACCCGCAGCCCATTGCGCGGTCAGACGCGCGTCGCCATGAGGAACAGGATCAGCCCGATCAGCAGGCCGGCGAGGCCCAGCAGGATTGCGACCCCCGCGACCAGGGCCTCGACCCCCCCGCCCGTCGGCACCGGCACGAGCGCGCCGAGCGCCACGAGCACGAGCCCCGCGACCGCGAGCAGCGCGCCTCGCGCGGTGTCGGAGCGCAGCGAGAGCGCGGGGGCCATGGCCCGCGAAGCTTCGGCCAAGCGTTTGAGCCTTGCCCCCTGCCGAGCCGGGCCCGACAAACTATAAGCCGCGGCACGCACCCTGGCCCCCGATCGCCGGGGGGCGGTCGTCGGAGGCTCGTCGCATGCACCGCGCGCTCGCTGCCCTGCTGGCCTTGTCGTTCACCACCGTCGCGCTGGCCGGGTGCCTCACGCCCGCCGCGCCGAGCGAACCGCTCTCGCCGGCCTCGGTCCCCACCGTCGGCGGCTCCGCGACCGTGCCCCAGATCACCGCCGAGGGCGCCGAGGTGGTCCAGCACGCCGACGCGGTCGAGCTGGTGTGGCAGGGCACCGCGGCCGCGCACCCCGCGCTGGTCGTGCCCGGCGTCGTCACGCAAGGCGTGCCGCTCGTGCCGGTCCCCAGCGTGCGCCAGGAGTTCCCGCTGCCCGTCGAGGTGACCGTCCTCGAGGCCACGCTGACGTGGCAGGCCCAAGACGCGGTGCTGTCGGTGTTCGTGCGGAACGACGCCGGCCGGACGCAGTGCCGCGCCTTCGCCACCGCGGACGCGCCGACCGAGGCGCTGTGCCGGTGGTACATGGTGGGCGCGCGCGACGGCCCCGAGACGTACTACGCGGACGTCATCAGCAACATCGTCAACGAGCCGGCCGGCATCCCGTACGAGCTGCACCTGAACCTGAGCGTGCGGCCCTTCCCGCTGCTGGGTCCCGCCCTCGCGCCCGAGCAGCGCGCGCCCGCGCTGAGCTTCTTCAGCACCCGCGTCGACGAGGAGCGCCGCACCGGCGAGCCCTCGCTCAAGCTCGACGACCAGGGCAACGTGTACGTCGCCGCGCCGACGGGCCGCATGCAGAGCCTCTGGCGCACCAAGGACGGCGGCGCCACCTTCGAGGTCGTGGACATCGAGGCGGCCGCAGGCCCCGTCGGAAGCACCGTGTGGCCGACCCTGGGCAGCGGCGGCGGCGACGCGGAGGTGTACGTGACCCCCGACGGGCAAGAGCTCTACTTCGCCGACCTCTGGGCGTGCATGAGCGTGGCCGGCAGCGTCGACGCGGGCCAGAGCTGGACCGTCAACCCCATGAGCTGCGACCTCCCGCTCACCGACCGGCAATGGCTGTGGGCGCTGCCCGGCGGGCACGTCTGGCTCGCGTACAACGGCGTGCGCGGCCTGACCGTGCTGCACAGCATCGACGGCGGCAAGACCTGGCTCCCGCCCTTCGGCTACATCCCCGAGGACAACTGCGCGCGCGGCAACATCGTGGTCAACGCCGACGGCCGCGCCTTCGTCGCCGGCTGCAACGCCGACGGCCCGGGCGTCGCGGCCGCCGACGGCACGCCCCTCGCAACGTCCACGTGGCACAACGTCGCGAAGCGCAGCGGGGAGCCGCTCGCAGGCTTCTGCTACGCGTGCGCGATCTTCACCGTCATCGACATCGACGAGGCGGGCAACCTCTACGTCGTGTGGTCCGACCCCAGCGAGGACGGCGAGGGCTTCGACGTCTGGCTGAGCACGAGCCAGGACCAAGCCGCGACCTGGAGCGCGCCGGTGCGCGTCAACAAGGCCGCGACGGGCAACGCCATCCTGCCGTGGATCGCCGCGCGCGAGCCGGGGCGCGTGTCGGTCGCGTGGTACCAGACGGCCCAAGGAGGCAGCCCGAGCGAGGTCGAGGCGGAGTGGTACGTGCACATGGCCGAGAGCCGCAACGCCCTCGACGCCGCGCCGGCCTTCGACGAGAACGTCGTGGGCGCGCAGCCGGTGCAGTTCGGGCCCATCTGCCTGCAGGGCAGCGGCTGCACGAGCGCGCGCAACCTGCTCGACTTCCTCATGGTGGACATCGACCCCCAGGGCATGGCGCACCTCGCCTTCGTGGACGGCGGGCACGGCGGCAGCGCCGGCAACTCGTTCATCATGTACGCGCGGCAGCTCGGCGGCGCGGCGCCTGCGGCGGGCGCGGAGAGCCCGCCGGCTGCGCGCGCGACCGCGTGATCACAGCTCGCAGCCCGGGGTCCAGCGCGTCGTGCGCCATTGGCTCACGGGCAGCGATGCATCGCCAGCGTAGCCGTCGAACACCAGCTCGAGGCCCGCGACGTCGAGGTTGCTGATGCAGTGCAGCTTGGTCGCGGGGTCGCCGATGCCGTGGGGGTAGGCGCCGTTCATGACGTCGTGCGTGGGATGGCCCCCGCGCACGTGGTTGAGCCCCAGGCAGTGCCCGAACTCCTGGCCGTTGACGTTGTACATGTCGGCGTAGGTGAAGCTCGTCGTGAGGTACGCCATGGAGTTGTCCACGAGGCACGGGTACGTGGACCAGGCCCAGCCGAGGATCGGGCCCTTCGTCTCGTCCGCGACGACGACGACTTCGGGGCGCACGTCGGCCGGCACGACATCCACGCCGAGCACGTAGAGCCGGAGCTGGACCGTGCTGCGCAGCCACGGCGAGCCGAACATCTGGATCGCGCCCTGCCAGTCGCGGATGCCGTCCACGGTCGCGCGCAGGTACGTGTTCAGCGGCGTCGCCTCGAGGGGATCGAGGCCGCCGAGGAGGCCGTTGCCGTTGTTGAGCTGTCCGTGCAGCGGCGGAACGACCACGACGTCCAAGGTCGTGATCGGCCAGTTGAACCACACCGGGATGTCGTAGGCGCCGTCGCTGTGGCTGTCGGGCGCGCCGTCGGGGCCGTGCGGGTGCGACACGCCCGGCGGCGCGACGGTCGCCGCGGGCACGGCGGGGAGGAGGCACGCGATCGCGAGGGAGAGCGCGAGCAGCGGCAGGGCACCGCGGAGCATGGGCCTCGAGCCGCCCACGCGGCCCGGGCACTTCACGATTGCCTGCGGAGCCTTGCGCTACTCGACGTCCTCGTCGGTGTCGCGCCGCGTGCCCTGCTCGAAGAAGCGCTTCGCCTGCAGCACGCGCGCGAACTCCGTGGCGAGCGCCGCGTCCTGCTCCGTGAGCGCCACGACGTACAAGCCGCGCTGGCCCATGGGGATCACCGTGTGGAAGCCCGTGCGCTGCATCTCCTGGTCGCCCCACTGCAGCTCCTGGCGCAGCTCCTTGCGCAGCGCGACCAAGACGTGGTCGAGGTTGCCCTCGGGTTTCGCCAGGGTGGTGCGCGTGCCCTTCTCGGTCTTGCGCCGGTAGCGCGGGTAGAACTTCTGTGGCTTGACGGCCAAGCCTGCCCTCCCCGGGCCGCGCATCCCGGGCGGAGGCCAAAAGGCTTCCGCTTGTAAGCAGGTGGGGCCTGATCAGCGGGCTTTCTGGAGCCGCCGCCGCAGAACGCCGCGGTCCCGGCCCTCGGCCAGGTGGCGGACCAGGACGCGCTCGACCTGCGAGGCGAAGGGCTCGTACTCTTCCATCCAGTAATGTTCCTTCGCGCCCCCCTTGGGGCCGTACTGGGGCCCGAAGGGATTGCGCAGGTCGCAGATGCGGTGGACCGGCTCGTGGTACAGCGTGTCGTACGCCTCCTGGATGTGCTGGTCCTCGCCGGGGTCCTTGCCGTCCCACCAGTAGTCGAGCAGCCCCAGCGCCGTCTCGGCCCCGAGGGCCGTGATGCCGAGGCAGTAGTCGGCCTGGGCATTGCCGCGCTGGTTCTCGAGCTGGCGCCACGCGATGCTGGCCCCGAAGAGCGCGTGCATCCGCAGGCTCTCGGCGCTGCGGCTCGTGCCGAAGACCACGATGGGGGGGGCGATCTCGCGCGACGGCAGCGGCCGCGGGTGCCAGCGCCGGCCCCCGCGGCGCAGCGCGGCGAGGTACGCTTCGCTCGCGCGCCGGCCCGGCGGGCTCGCGAAGAGGTCGGGGTCGAGCTCCGGCATCGGATAGTTGCGCAGGTGCGCGTCGAGCAGCGGGCGCGTCCGGACGTAGAGGTGCTCCATCAAGGCCCGCGTCACGCCGAGGATCTCCGGCGTGAGCCGCCGTCTCGCCATGGGCGGCAACTCGCGCGCCATGGCTTTGAACCGCAGTTCCACCGGCGGCGCGCGCAGACGCTCGTTCAGCTCCAGGATGCCGCGCGGCGTGTACCAGCGCGGGTGGATCGGCTCCGCGACGCGAGGCTCGCCATCGACGACGTAGTGGTGCCGGCGCGGCCCGCGAACCATCGCGGCGGGCGAGGGGACGGGGCACCAAGAGCGTTTCGCCAGGCGCCGCCAGCCGCCGCAGGGTTAAATATCGGCACCGGAATCAGGGGGCACCTCCCCGCCGGAGGGACCTGTGGGGGTAGCCAAGCTCGGTATGGCGCAGGATTGCTAATCCTGTGGTCGAAAGGCCTCGGGGGTTCAAATCCCCCCCCTCACGTCGGTCGCCTCGCTGCGCCGCAGCGCGCAGCGCTCGAAGGTGCGCCTGCAGGCCATTTCGCGTCGCAAGAACGTCGCCGAGGATCCTTCCGACCGCGTCGGCAAGAGCACCCCCTGGCCGTCAGGATTCCGTAATCCCAAACTTCCGCTGCCAGGGGCGCCGACGCCCGCTGCAAAAGCCGGCGCTCCGCCCCTCGACGGGGACGCGCGAGGACCCGTCAAAATGCGCACGGTCCTGGAATCCGGCAGCCTTATTGACGGCGCCCCCCATGCCTCGGCGGGAAGCCGCGATGGGCACGAATCCCCCACCCGACCTCATTCTGCTCAAGGGCAAGGTCCTCACCATGGGCAAGAAGCAGCCCCTCGCGGAGGCCTTCGCCGTGAAGGGGGACCGCATCGTCGCGGTGGGGGCCAACGCGGACATCAAGAGCCTCAAGGGCCCCCGCACGAAGGTCATCGACCTCCGGGGCCGGACCGTCGTCCCGGGATTCGTGGACGCCCACGCCCACCTGACGCGGCGCGGGCTCGACGTCCTGCGGCTCGACCTCGGCGAGGCCAAGGCGCAGAAGGCATTGCTCGACGCGGTCCGCAAGCGCGTGCGGGCCCAGGCCCAAGGCAGCTGGATCGTGGGCTATGGCTGGGACGAGACGCGCTGGGCCGAGGGCCGCGTGCCCACCCGCGACGACCTCGACGCTGCCGCGCCCCATCACCCTGTGCTGCTGCGGCGCGTGGACGGGCACCTGTGCGTCGTCAACAGCATGGCCATGGGCGCGCTCAACGTGCCGCTCGCGGGCCCGGGCGTGCACGTGGACGACACCGGCAAGCGCTCCGGCATCCTCACCGAGCAGGCCGCGGATGAAGCCTACAACAGCCTGCCCTTCGACCTCGACCAGGCCTTGACGGGCTACCTCGAAGCCTGCAAGGAAGCGACGCGCGCGGGCATCACCAGCCTGCACCAGACGAGCGACGCCACCGACGTCCGCATCCTCCGCGCCGGCCAGCAACGCGGCGTCCCGGCTCCCAGGCTGTACGTCAAGATGCTGCCGCCGCTGCTCGACCACGCCCTCGCGGTCGGGCTGCCGGCCGGGCTGGGCGACGGCGCGGTGCGGTACGGCGCGGTCAAGGTCTTCACGGACGGCAGCCTCGGCGCGCGCACTGCCGCGCTCGGGCGGGACTACGCCGACCAGCCCGGCAACCAGGGCGTGATGGTGCAGAGCCCCGAGGCCCTCGCGATGCTCGTGGAGCGGATCCACCTCGCGGGCTACCAAGCCGCGCTCCACTGCATCGGCGACCGCGCCATCACCGCCTGCCTCGACGCCGTCGAGTCGGCGCAGCGCAAGCACCCGCGGCGCGACCACCGCCACCGGCTCGAGCACTTCGAGAGCGCGAGCGACGAGCACATCCAGCGCGCACAGCGGCTGGGGTGCGTCGCGAGCGCGCAGCCCAACTTCATCGGCATGTGGGGCCAGCCCGGCCAGATGTACGAGGCCCGCCTCGGCAAGGACGGCGCGCGGGGGCTCAACCGCTTCCGCGTCATGGCGGACCTGGGCCTCAAGCTGGCCTTCGGCAGCGACCACATGCCCTTGGGGCCTCTCTATGGCCTGCACTGGGCGTGCAACGCGCCCGAGAAGGAGCAGCGCCTCGAGCCCGAGGAAGCGCTGCGCGCGTACACGATCGACGCTGCCTTCGCGGGCTTCGAGGAGACCCACAAGGGCAGCCTCGAGGTGGGCAAGCTCGCGGACTTCGTCGTGCTCAACGGCGACCCCGTCGCGAAGCCCAAGGAGATCCAGAAGCTCCGCGTGGACATGACGTTCCAGGGCGGCGAGCTGGCGTACAAGAAGAGCTAGGCGCAAGCTGGCTCCGGCGCTCTTCGATTTGTATGAGCGCGTGCCGCCCACGTTCGGGCCTTGCTGACGGCTCAGAACTTCCGCGGGAATTCCGGACGGGATGTCCCTGTCGCACCGGCAGGTGACAAGGTTCGCTTCTTGGCCTCGGCGCGCGGTGGAAGGGGTGGAGGGACGGTGGATGGAGGACGGACAGAGCCCCGCGTATCTCCGGGGCTTCGTGCACGGGATGCATTTCCTGCTCCTGGCGCTGCACGGGCGGCTCACGGCGAAGCCGCTCACGCGCGAGGAGGTCGAGGTGGTCCTGGCCGAGTACTACCGCATGGTCGATGACTACCGCGAGACGTTCGAGGCGCCCGCGGCGACGGCCGTCGCGCTGCGCTACGAGGACGACCAGCCCAAGGCGGGCTGATCACAGCCGCTCGAGGGCGCGGTCGGCGCGGAGCAGGCCATAGCCATACAGGTCGTCGTGGCTCATGCCGCCCTGGCCCGCGAGGGGCCCGACCTTCTCCGCGCCCCGGGCGAGCGCGTTCTTGATCGCCTCGACGCCCGCCGCGCCGCTGCGGCTCCCGCCGGCGCGGTAGTCGGGCTTGGCCTCGAGCATGAGCGCGACGGCGGCGCCGACGAACGGCGCTGCCTGCGAGGTGCCGTCGGCGATGGCGTACTTCTGGTCGCGCGCGGTGCTCAGGATCTGCACGCCCGGCGCGACGAGCTCGGGCTTCTTGTCGGGATCGGTGCGGCAGCCCAGCTGGCTCGGCGGCAGCGCGCAGCCGTCGTCGCCCTTGTAGCTGAAGGACGCGATGCGCTTGTCCTTGTCCACGGCGCCGACCGCGATGACGCCCTCGACGCTGGCGGGGCTCGCGACATCGTCCTGGCTCTCGTTGGCGTTGAGCTTGTTGCCCGCCGCCGCGACGACGACGATGCCGCGGTTGATGGCGTTCTTCACCGAGCTCTCGGTGTCGGTGCCGAGCAGCAGGCCACCGGCCTTGCCGCCGAGGCTCATGACGATGACGTGCGCGCCCTGCGCGACGGCGAAGTCCACGGCGTCGGCGACGTCCTCGTCCTTGCCCTCGCCGTCGCCGCCCACGGCCTTGGCGATGATGAGGCTCACGCCGGGCGCGGCGCCCTTGAGGCGCACGCCATTGAGCGCGTCCTGGAGCAGGTCGCCCTGGGCCACGATGATGCCGGCGACGTGGGTGCCGTGGCCCACTTCGCTGTCGTCGTAGGGCTGCGACTGGCCGCGGACGAAGTCGTGCCACACCGCGCGCAGGCCCTTGAACTCGGGGTGGGACGGGTCGATGCCCGTGTCGATGATGGCGACCTTGATGCCCTTGCCGGTCAGCCCGCGGTCCTGCAGGGCCTGGATGCCCGTGATGCTGAGCGCCCAGGAACTGTCGGCCACGCAGCCGGCGAGGGCGCCGGTGAGCACCAGGAGGGCCGCGATCGCGACGGCCGGGGACCGCATCGAAGCGCGGATGGTGGCCGGCCTTAAAAGGTTCATGGATAGGTCGCGAACGCGCGGCTCAAGCTGCAAGCCCGTCGCGGATGTCCTGGAGCAGCAAGGCCTGGCGCTCCATGATGGCCTCGTGGCGGTCGAACCGCGCGACGACCTGGCGCAGCAGCGCGTTGTTCTCCTCGAGTTTCGAGTTCGCGGAGTCGAGCTTCGTGGTGGCGGAGTCGAGCTTCGTGTTGCCTGCGCGAACCCCGTTGGCGACGTCGCGAACCTGGCCTTTGGTGGCGCTCACCAGCGCGGCGAGCGCGCCCAGCAGGAGACCAGTCACCGTTCCGAAGAGCGTGGCGAATTCGCCGAAGTCGTTCCACCCGTGCAGGGACTCGCCGACCTGTGCGATCACCACGAGGGCGAAGCCCAAGATGGCGCCGATCGTGAAGAAGGTCTGCAGGCGATCGAGGTCCACGCGGATGACTACGATGCGGGCGGCCATGAATATTTCCGCCCGTGGACATGCGGCACGGCGACATGCCGTTTTTTCCAACCGAGGCGAACGCTGAACGTTTCAGTGGAGTAGTTTCAGGGCATCGAAACTACGCAGGCAACTCCTCGACGAACGCGAGGAGCTTGTCCTTCGCGACCACGGGCCCGGCGAGCCCCGCCTTGCGCAGCAGCAGCGCGGAGCTGTCGTCGTCGATGCCAAGCAGGCCGCTCACGATGCCCTCCGCGACCTCGCCCTCCATGGCATCGCCGGGGTACGCAGCGAGCAGGTCGTGGACGTGGAGGAGGCGCAGCACGGCCTCGGCACGGAGCACGCGGCCCGTGCGCAGGTTTGCCACGTCGAGCAGCGCGAAGTGGCCGTTGGCCTTGCTCATGTGCACTTGGTAGCCCTGCTCCGCGGCGCCGAACGTGCCGTCGCCGTCGGTGAGGTTGCCGCCGCGCACGGCTTCGGCCATGGCGATCGCGATGGCGTGGGGAAAGTAGCCCTCCTCGTCCTTCGTGCGCTCGGCCATGCGCTGCACGCGTTTGCCGATCTCGCGCACGATGGTGTCCGGCGATGCCTCCACACGCACGCAAGCGCTCGCCGGCATAAAGGCTTGCCCGGTCAACGAGCAGGGAACCCTTCCCGGGTGGGCAGCCCCGGCGCGGCTAGCCCACGACGTGGTACTCGCTCTGCACCAACCCACTCGGATAGGTCCGCGTCGCCACATGACGCAGGCGGACGTCGCGCGCCAAGGCGCCGAAGAGCGGAATCCCCTCGCCGATGAGCACCGGCACGCGGGTGACGATGAGCCGGTGGACGAGCCCCGCGCGCAGGAACGCTTGGATCGTGATGCCCCCGTCGAGGTACAGGTGCTGGGCGCCGCTCGCGGCGAGCCGCTCAACGATGTCGGCGGGAGGCCCGCTCATCTGCTCGACGAGGCCTCCGCGCGCGGCGGATCGGTCGATGGGGCGATGGCTCAGGACGACGACGCGCTTGTCGCCGTAGGGCCAGGCATCGAAGGTCAGGACCTTCTCGAAGGTCTTGCGGCCGATCACGAGCGTGTCGACGCTGGCCATGAACTCAGGATAGCCGTGGGGTTCGCCCCCGCCCTCGGGCAGGAAGTCGAGGTCGCCGTTCGGTCGCGCGAGGAAACCATCGAGGCTCGTTCCGACGAAGACCGAGACCATCATCGTAGACTCCCCCAATCATAGCCCCCGCCGGGCGAGGTCGCGGAACGCCTCGGCGCTCGGCACCTCGACGGGCGCCCTGGGCGGCTGCCAATCGTACGCGCGCGACAGGAACCGCGCCAGCAGCTCCGCCGTGATGCCCCAGATCGTCGCGCCGGGGAAGTGCCAGTAGTGCACCACGCGGTCCTCGCCCCGCACCGCTGGGCCTGGAAGGCACCGGCCCTCGTACCGCGCCGCGTCGAGGAAGGCTTCGACGGGCAGCACGCGGAGGTCCTCGACCTCGTCGGCCGACGCGATCCGCGGCGCGGGTGCGCGGGGCAGCGCTTCGCCCACGTAGGCGCACACGAGGCGGCCGTAGTAGGTGGTGTAGTCGCTCAGGTGCCCGAGCACCGCCACGTCGCGCGCCGGGATGCCGACCTCCTCCTCGGTCTCGCGCAGCGCCGCGTCGGCGGGGCCCTTGTCCATGGCCTCGATGCGCCCGCCGGGGAAGCTCCACTGCCCAGCGTGCCGCGCCAGGGCCTGGTGGCGGAGCGTGAACAGCGCGTGGAGGCCTTCGGGCTTGGGCAGCAGCAGGAGCAGGACCGCGCTCGCACCCTCCGGGAGGCTGGACCGGCGCGGCTCGGGCGCGGCGAGGGCGCGCTCGACGCGCGCACGCCAGGCGGGGTCCATGCGCGACGAAGCCAGCGCAGGAGCTTAAGGACACGGTTGGCCCGTCCGTTCGAGAGGCTGCGGCAAACCCTCAAGTGATGGCCCAGCCTGCGAAGCGTGCATGCGCGCGCTGATCCTTGCGCACGACAAGTTCACGCCGATCACGGCCAAGACCGGCGTGTGCCTGCTGCGCTACCGCCGCGGCGACATCGTGGCCGTGGTGGACCGCGCGCGCGCCGGCAGCGATGCGGGCGAGGTGCTTCCGGAGGCGCGCGGCGTGCCGGTGGTGCGCAGCGTCGCCGAGGCGCTCAGGTTGGAGCCCGACACGCTGTTCATCGGCATCGCCCCGGTGGGCGGCGACCTCCCCCAGGACTGGCGCGACGACCTGAAGGCCGCCGTCGAGCGCGGCATGACCATCGTGAGCGGCCTGCACCTCTTCCTCGGCGACGATCCAGAGCTCAGCGCGCTCGCGGCCCAGCACGGCGCGAAGCTCGTGGACGTCCGCCGCCCGCCCGCGCGCCGCCGCGTCGCGAACGGCGACGCCCGCTTCGTCGAGGGCGCGGTGGTGCTCACCGTGGGCACGGACTGCAGTACCGGCAAGATGACCGCGAGCGTCGAGCTGCACCGCGAGGCGCTGCAGCGCGGGCTGCCGAGCGCCTTCGTGGCCACGGGCCAGACGGGCATCATGGTGGGCTGCGACGAGGGCGT
>DASYRW010000157.1:0-13765 GCA_036003985.1 Thermoplasmatota archaeon | reverse complement strand
GGGGTCCACGGCGCCTTGCGCAGCGCAACTGCGAGCGAGCCCAGCATCGCGCGCTCCTCGCCGCTCAACGCATGGCGCATCTCCGCCGTCAGCGAGGGTTGCAGCGTGAACTTGAGGTCCGGCGGCGCAAAGCGGTCGAGCCAGTATCGCGCGTGCTCGAGGCGCGTGGTGAGCCAATCCTCCTCGTCGGGGTTGATGTCGAAGCCGCCTTCCCTCAAGCGGTGGAGGATGACGCGGTCCTGCTCGGGCGTGCGCTGCGTGGCCTGCAGCAGCACGGTGAGGTGCACGAAGGGGATGTCCGGCAGCGCGCGCTGCGGCATGCCCCTCGGTTGGGCCAGCTCGACGGTGCGCTCGAGCTCGGCCATGTCGGCGGTCTTGGGCTCCTTGCCGAAGTACGCGCGCACCCAGCGGTCGTACTCGTCCACGGTCTTGACCAGCCCCAGCGCGGGATCGAAGTCGATGTGCTTGTCGGGCTTCGGCCGCAGGATGAGGAAGCGCAGCACCTCGGGCGGCGTGGTGCGCAGCATCTCGCTCGCGCTGATCGCTGTGCCGGTGGAGGAGTGCATGGCGCCGAGGCCCTTGAGCTGGATGAACTCGTAGACCGTGTGGACGGGCGGCTCGCGCTCGTAGACCTTGCGCACGATCTCGGTGCCCGTGTCCCAGCTGCTCCCGGCTGCCGCGTGGTCCTTGCCGAAGGCCTCGAAGGTCACGTCGAGGAACCTCCACCGGGCCGGCCAGTCGATCCGCCAGGGAAGCTTGCCGCCCCCGGGCTCGCGGATGTCCTTCTGGCCCCGGAACCCGCACGCCGCACAGCTGTAGTCGATGAGGGGCGCCTCGTAGAGCGTCGGCTTGGGCCCGTGGAGCCGGCCGCATTGCGCGCATTGGATGTTGAAGGGCAGCCAGTCCTTCGGCAGTTCGCGCTTGCTGACGCGCACGATGATCTCGCGCAGCACCTCCACGTGGTCGAGGGCGGCCTGGATGCTCTCCTGGTAGAGGCCAGTCCGGTACATCTCGTGGGCGCGCAGGATCGTCGGCTCGACGCCCAACGCGCGCAGCGCGTCGAAGAAGGGCCCGAGGAAGTGCTCGCCGTAGTTCGCGTGCTTCCCACAAGGGCAAGGGATGTCGCAGAGCGGCTTGCCCACGTGCTGCTCGTAGACCTTGGGATCCAGGAAGGGGTACACCTTGCGCAGCGGGTCGTAGCTGTCGGCGATGTAGATGAACTCGGTCTCGACCTCGACGCCGCGCTCCGAGGCGAGGCGCCGCAGCGCGCGGTGCACCGCGTCGCCCGTGAGCACCTCGCGCATGTTGCCGACGTGGATCGGCCCGCTCGGCGTGATCGCCGTCGCGAAGGTGTGGCGCGTGCCCCGCTCCAAGAGTTGGGACGCGAGCACGTCGGCCCAGTGCATGGGCCCCGCAGGGCCATCGGGGCCAAAAGGGTTGTGCCAGGCCCTACCCGCTCGGCCGGTCGGTGTCGAGGTTGTCGAGCCACGCCTCGTACGCGGACGCGCACGCGGGGTTGCCCCGGATGTGGTCGATGAAGGGAGCGCCCTCGTCGAGGATGGGCGCCTCGCAGAACATGCACTTCGCCCCGCGCCGCATGGGCGGCACGTGGCCGATGGCCTGCGCGGTGACCACGCCTTCGGGAGCCATGGGCCCCATCAGCACGCCGCCCACCGAGAACCCGCTGGGACAATCGTCGGGCTTCGGACGATGTCCGGCCCGGGCCGAGGCTCAGCGCGCGCGCTTCTCGAGGCCCTCGAGGCGCTCGCGCAGCGCGTCGTCGCGCGCCTGCATGCGCTGCAGCTCCGTGCGCACCTCGGCCAAGGCTTGGAGCAGCTCGCGCTCGAAGGGCGTGAAGCCGCGGCTCGACAGCATGCGGTGGGCCAGCACCATGCCGAGGAAGACGCCACCGAGGGCCGCGAGGACCGTGACCGCGAAGACCTGGAACACGAAGTTGAACAGCAGCAGCGAGACGCTCTCGAGCGTGACCGCGCCCAGCGCGGTGAGGGCGGTGAAGGCGAAGATCGCCGCGACCACGACCAGCGCCGCGATGTACGCGCGCGGCAGGGTCACGGCGAGGCCTCCGCGCGCGCGAGGTAGGTCTCGAAGGGCAGCGTCGCGTTGAAGGGCCTGCTCCAGCCCTCGTCGGTCCAGGGCTCGATGCGCACGCGCGTCGCGACGGTGTCGTTGAGCAGCACGCGGCCGCTCCAGGTGTAGTGGGTGCCGCGGTCGACGGCCTCGACGCTGACGTTCGCGCGCGTCGCGCCGAGATCGAGGTCCACGGCGTACCGGCGCTCGAAGGATTGGGTCCGCTCGGTCCAGGTGGCGTTGGTCCGGTTGGCCGCGTTGGTCTGGAAGTCGTTGCGCAGCGTGACGTTGGTCCAGTCAAGCCGCACGTTGCCTTGCTTGGCGTGCAGGTACAGCTGCAGCGTGCCGTTGCTCGTCCGGTCGAACAGCACGCTCGGTGGCAGCACGAGGGCGGGCCCCGACGGCTGCGCCTGCGGCGTGGTGGGCTGCGTGCAACCTGCGAGCAGCAGGGCCAGGAGGAGCAGGCTCAGCCTCACGCCGTGGCCATCGCGTGCCCACGCCAAATAGGTATCGCGCGCCGCTCTGGGTCAGCGCCGGATCTCGACTTCCACGCTGGCGACACGGGCCTTCAGCGGTGGCTCGAACTTCCGCGCGCGCACCACCACCTCGCCCGCGTGGTGGCGCTTCGCGGCCTGCGCGGCGCGCTCCGCCACGGCCTCGAGCAGCCGGAAGCTGCGGCCCTCGATCGCCGCTGCGACGGCCTCGACGACCGCCGCGTAGTCCGTGGTGCGCGCGAGGTCGTCCGCGCGGCCCGCTTCACCGAGCGGGCGCAGCAGCTCCACGTCCAGCTCCACCATCTGCGGCCGCGCGCGTTCCTGGTCGCTGACGCCCACGTACGCCTCAAGCCGGAGCCCGCGCAGGGCGATGCGGTCCGTCACAGCGCACCTCGTGCGAGCGCGTCTGCGACGCAAGCCGCGTCGCGCGTCGCGCGCACGTCGTGGGTGCGCAGGATGTCCGCGCCGCGCGCGACCGCCAAGGCCGCGACGGCCAGCCCCGCCGGCAGCCGATCGGCCGGCGGCTCCTCGGGCCCGCGGCACGCGAGGCGCGCGAGGAAGCTCTTGCGGCTGTGTCCCACGACGAGCGGGTAGCCGAGGGCGCGCAGCTGGTCCAAGCCGCGGAGCAGCGCGACGTTGTGCTCGTTCGCCTTGCCGAAGCCCAGGCCGGGGTCGACGGCGATGGCCTCGCGCGCGATGCCTGCCTTCTGGGCCAGCGCCGCACGTTCGCCGAGGAACTCGCGCACTTCGGCGACGACGTCGCGGTACTGCGGATCGCGCTGCATCGTCGCGGGCTCGCCCTGCATGTGCATCAGCACCACGCCGCACCGCGCGTCGGCGCACAGCTCCAGCATCCCCGGCGCGGCCAAGGCCTGGACGTCGTTGACGACGCACGCACCAAGCTGGAGCGCCGCGCGCGCGACCTCGGGCTTGCGCGTGTCCACGCTCACCGGCGCGCGCGCCGCGAGCGCCTCGATGACCGGCAGCACGCGGCGCTGCTCCTCGTCTGCAGGGGTGGGCCGCGCGCCAGGCCTCGTGGACTCGCCGCCCACATCGAGCAGGTCCGCGCCCTCGTCGAGCAGGCGCAGGCCGTGCGCGATCGCAGCGTCGCGGTCGAGGAAGCGGCCGCCATCGCTGAAGCTGTCGGGCGTGACGTTGACGATGCCCACGATCAGCGTGCGCTCGCCCACGGGGAAGGTGTGGGATCCGCAGCGCCAGGCCATCGGCGGCCCATGGTGTGGGGGCACAAAGGCTTTGCGCGCTCAGGCGCCGGGGGCGCGCACGACGCGCGCCGCGAGGAGCGCGCCCACCAGGTACAAGCTCCCGGTCGCGAGCACCAGGGCATGGGAGGGCGCGCCGCGCACCGCGCGGTCGAGGGCCGCCGCCGGGGAGGGCTCGACCTCCACGCGCCGCGCGTGGCGGCGGAGCTCCGCGGCGAGCTGGTCCGCGGGCAAGCGCCGGGGGCTCGGAGGCTCGGTGCACACCACGCGCGCGGCGAGGGGCCCGAGGCGCGCGGCCATGGCGGCGTGGTCCTTGTCCGCGAGGACGCCGACCACGAGGTGCACCTCCTCCCAGGGCCCCTGCGCGACGAAGCGCGCGAGGGCCTCGACCGCGCTCGGGTTGTGCGCCCCGTCGAGGATCACGTCCGGCCGCCGCGCGACGACGTGCAGCCGGCCCGGCCAGCGCGCCGCGGCGGCGCCTGCCCGGAACTGCGCGGGGCTGACGAGCACGCCCTCGGCGGCGCACTCCTCCAGGGCCCGCGCCGCGAGCGCAGCATTGACCATCTGGTGGTCGCCGAGCAAACGCGTGCGCACGGCGTCGTAGTCGAGCGCGGGCGTGCGCAGCTCGAAGACCTGCGCGTCGAGGTTCGCTGCGCGGCGCGCCCACGTCACGCGGTCCAACGTGCCAAGCGAACAGCCGCGCTCGGCCGCGACGCCCCGCAGGACCTCGAGGGCCGCGCCGTCGGCAGCGGTGACGCCGGGCCGGCCCGCGCGGAGGATGTGCGCCTTGTCCCACGCGATCTGCTCGACGGTGGGCCCGAGCACGTCGGTGTGGTCGAGGCTCACGTTGGTGACGACGCTGCACAGCGGCGCCTCGAACACGTTGGTCGCGTCGAGCCGGCCGCCGAGGCCGACCTCGACGACGGCCACATCCACCTTCTGGGACGCGAAGTGCTGCAGCGCCATGGCGGTCGCCGCCTCGAAGTACGTCGGCTCGTGGCCCGCCTTCCGCGCAACCTCGAGGGCCGGCACCACCTCCTCCACCAGCGCAGCCATGGTTGCGGGCGCGATCGGCGCGCCGTCGAGCGCGATGCGCTCCTCGAAGGCCACCAAGTGAGGGCTCGTGTACGTGCCCACGCGCTGGCCCGCCTCGATCAGCGCGCTCGTGAGGAAGGCGCAGACCGAGCCCTTGCCGTTCGTGCCGCCCACGTGGATGGCGCGCAGCTCGCGCTCGGGGTTGCCGAGGGCGCGGAGCATGTGCTCCATGGCGTCGAGCCGGAAGCGCATGCCGAACTTCTCGAGCCCGCCGAGCACGGCGAGGGCCTCGCGCGGATCCACGCCGGGCCATGCGCGAAGGAAGCTTGGAGCTTTCCCCGGCGCCGGACCGAAAAGCCCCTGTCGCCGGCGCGCCGTGGCGGGGCCGTGGCGGAAGGTCCCAGGCCTGAGACCAAGACGCTGCGCGACCTCGAAGCTGAGCACCGCGCGCCGCCGGCGCGGTTCTTCCACCAGCATGGCCCCGAAGCCACGGAGCAGAACCCGCTGCGCAACTACGTGCGCGACCTGATCCTCGGCTTCAACGACGGGCTCGTGTCGGTCTACGCCATCGTCGCCGGGGTCGTGGGGGCTGGCTTCGCGGCCCCGGGCATCGCGGTCGCGGGCACCGCTGCGGGCGTCGCGGGCGCGCTGAGCATGGGCATCGGCGAGTACCTCAGCACCAAGAGCCAGGCGGAGTACTACGAGGCCGAGCGCCGGCTCGAGCGGCAGCACATCCGCGACTACCCCGAGCTGGAGCACCAGGAGATGCGGGGCTACATGGCCGCGAAGGGCCTCGAAGGCGAGCTGCTCGACCGCGTCCTGGACCGCATCACCTCCGACCCCGAGCGGTTCCTCGACGTGATGATGCGCGAGGAGTTCGGCCACAGCCCGCAGACCGACCGCTCGCCGTGGGTGGCCAGCGGCGTCATCATGGCCGCGTTCGTCGTGGGCGCGTTGCTGCCCGTGCTGCCCTTCGTGTTCCTCGACGCGGGCCCCGGCATCGTCGCCGCGTCGGTCCTCAGCCTGGGGGCGCTGCTCCTGGCAGGCGCGGTGAAGGCGTGGGTGAGCGGCTTGGGCAAGCTGCGGAGCGCGCTCGAAATGGCCGCGCTCGGCATCGCCGCGGCGGTGATCACGTACGGGGTCGGCGCGATGATCGGCGTGGCGGTGTGATTAAGAACGCTCGCCGCGTTGCCAGGCCATGCGCCGCGCCTTCAGCGTCGCCGTCTTCGCGCGCCACCAGGGCGAGTTCCTGCTCGTGCACCACGCGCGCTTGCAGTTGTGGGTGCCCGTCGGAGGCGAGATCGAGGCCAACGAGACGCCGCTGGAGGCCGCGCTGCGCGAGCTGCAGGAGGAGACAGGCTTGTCGGGAGCCCCGCCGCGGGGCAATCCGCTCGGTGTGCCGGGCTGCCCCGATGGCCTGCTGGCCTACGAGGAGCACATGGCCGGCAGCAAGGGCCTGCACCTCAACTTCGACTTCGTGCTCGACGTGCCGGGCCGCGACGTGGTGGGCGACGGCTCGTGGACGCAGCACGGCTGGTTCCGCGTCCCGCCCCCGGAAGCGCCGCCGAACGTGCACCGCCTGAGCGCGGTGCTGCGCGCGTGGGAGCAGGCGGAGCACGAGCCGCTCGGCAAGCCTTAAGCGCTCCCCGCGCGGTCGCGGGCCGATGCTCACCTCGGGCGTCCAGGTCCGGCGCAGCGACGAGCGCGGCACGACGCGCACCCCCTGGCTCGAGAGCCGGCACAGCTTCAGCTTCGGCGGCTACCACGATCCCGCGCACCTGGGCCACGGGCCGCTGCGCGTGCTCAACGACGACGTCGTCGCGCCGGGCGCCGGCTTCGGCGCGCACGCGCACCGCGACATGGAGATCGTGAGCTACTGCTTGGAAGGCGCGCTGCAGCACGAGGACAGCACCGGCCAGCGGCACACGATCCGCGCGGGCGAGGCGCAGCTCCTGCGCGCCGGCAGCGGCGTGGTCCACAGCGAGATGAACGCGAGTCCCAGCGAGGCGGTCCATTTCCTGCAGATCTGGCTCGTGCCGCGCACGTTGGGCGCGAAGCCGGCCTACGACCAGCGCGCTTTGGACTTCCCCGCGCGCGGCGGCTGGGTGCCGATCGCGAGCGCCGACGGCGATCTCGGCGGCATCGCCATCGACGCGGACGCGGTCCTGCTGACGGCCAAGGTGCCGAAGGGCCAGCGCGCCGGCCACGTCGTGCACGGCGGCCGCCGCGCGTACGTGTTCCTCATCGCCGGCGAGGTCGGGCTCGCGGGCGAGACGATGCGCGCCGGCGACGCGGCGCTCGTCCGCGACGGCGTCGCGGGCTTGCGCGCCCTGGAGGACAGCCACGCGCTCTTGTTCGACCTGCCAGCCTAGGCGCGCCGCCGCCGCGCCGCGAGGGCGAGCGCGACGAGGGCGAGGCCGACCGCCGCCGCGGGCGTGCCCCGCGCTTCTTCGCCCGCCGGAGCCGCCGCGGGCTCCGCGACCCGGAGTTGCTGGAGCGCGCTGCCGCAGACGCTCACATCCACCGCGCCGGCGGTCGACGGGACGAAGGTGAAGCCCACGTCCAGCTCCTGGCCCGCCGCGACCGCGACGCTCCGGCGCTCCGCCACGCGGCCCGCGACGCGCAGGTCGCAGTCCTGCGTGCCCGGGGCGTCGCCGGTGTTGCGGAGCCGTGCCTTCACCTCCACCGCCGCACCGAGGTTGGCTTGAGCAGGCACGGTCGCGCTCACGAGCTCGATGTTGGGGCTGCCGGGCGTCGCCACCGCCCAGGCGGCGGCCACGGAGACCGCGCCGTCGTCGTCCGTGACCCGCAGCCGCACGACGCGCGCCCCCGGCGCGGCGTAGGTGTGCGTCGCGCTCGCGTTGGCGCTCGTGGCGCCGTCGCCCCAGTCCCAGAGCGCCGCCGCGACGGTGCCGTCCGCGTCGGTCGAGTCGACGCTCGTGCCGGTTGCGACCAGGCCTTCGACGGTGACCACCAGCGCGGCGCGCGGGGGCTCGTTGAAGGCGGGCGCCTCGAGCCACGGCGCGGACGTCACCAGGCCCGGATCGGCCTCGATCGCGTCGCCCTGGCCCGAAGGGTTGGGCTCGCCGCTCGGCCCCGACACGTGGCCCCAATAGTTCGAGCGTGCGTCGGCCCCGCCGCGCGTGCCGTCGACGACCTCGAGGCCGAGGCCGTTGCCGCGCAGCGTGTTCTCGCGCAGCGTCGCGACGGGCGCGCGCTCGAGGCGCACGCCCACCTCGGCGTTGTCCGCGATGAGGTTGCGCGTCGCCCTGAGCTCCACCACGCCCTCGACGGGTTGGTCGAGGGAGGGCGCCGGCGTGCCGAAGACGAGCAGGGCGCCATCGTTGCCGCGGAGCGCGTTCCGCTCGACGAGCACGTTGCGGAGTCCCCAATGCTCGGTGAAGGGGTTCGCCGCCGCCTCGGCCCGCAGCGTCACCGCGCGCCGCGCGCCGCGCACCTCGTTGCCTGCGATGGTCAGGTCGCTGATGGTCGCCCACGCGCGGCTGTCGCGGCTCGCGTGGCTGCGCGCGAGGATGCCGTCGTCGGCGCTCCCCTCGAGGGTGTTGTCGCGGATCGAGATGCCCTTGAGGATCGCCTGCACGCCGAGCACCTCGCATGCCGAGCAGCCCGGCTCTGCCTCACCGTCCGCGTCGAGCAGCACGCCCACCTCCGTCGCGCCGGCGATGGTGTTGCGCGCGAGGGTGACGTCGCGCACCTCGTGGCCGGTGCCTGGGCCCTCGCGGCTGTGGGCGCGCACCACCACGCCCACCGGGCCGGGGTCCTGCAGGTGGTTGCCCTCGACGGTCGAGCCCGCGTTGTCCTGCTGCGTGATGCGGATCGCGGCGTCGCGCGTGTGGTGGATCACGCTGTCGGCGATGCGGTACGCGCCCAGGCCGCCGTAGCTCACGGTGACGCCGATCTCGGCGTGGGCCACCTCCGCCCCCACGAGGTCGAGCCGCGTGCCCGTCGCGCCGCGGTAGAGCAGGCCGGTCCAATCGCCCGGCCGGGGCACCTCCTGGTCGGACACGAACCGCACGGGCGCGCCGCCCAAGCCCTGGGTGCGCAGCGTGCCCTCGATGACAAGCCCGGTCCCCGGCGCGAACTGCACCTCCGCGCCCGCGCGCACCGTCAGCGTCGCGGACGCGACGACCTTGACGGTGCGCGTGATGTGGTACGGCCCGGCGAGCGGCGTCCACGTCGCCGACGTGGCGATGTCGCCCTGGACCTCGGCGCCTCGCGCCGGCGGGGCTGCGATCGAAGGCAGCGCCAGCAGGAGCGTCGCGAGCGCGCAGGCCAAGCGTCGTGTCCGCGGGTCCAAGGCCTTCCCCCGGTGGGTCGCACGCCTCGCCGCGGCCTTGGGCTTTTCGATCCGTCACACGGGCGGGTTGCGCAGCGCCTCCGCACCGCTCGCGGCCTTGCGCGGCCGGATGCGCGCGACGCGGCCCTCGACGCGCACGCGGTCCTCGGCGAAGAGCTGGATCGTGGCCGGGTAGAGGATGTGCTCCTGCGCAAGGATGCGCATCTGGATCGCTTCCTCGGTGTCGTCTTCGAGGATCGGCACCGCGGCTTGCATCAGGATGGGGCCGTGGTCCACCTGCTCGTCCACGAGGTGGGTGGTGCAGCCGGTGATCTTCACGCCGTGCTCCATGGCTTGGCGCTGCGCTTGCAGGCCCGGGAAGCTGGGCAGCAGCGCAGGATGGATGTTGACCACGCGGTCCGGGAAGGCGCGCAGCAGCACGGGCGTGACGATGCGCATGTAGCCCGCGAGGCACACGAGCTGCACGTCCGCGTCCTCGAGGTGGTCGGTCATGTGCGCGTCGCGCTCCTCGCGCATGGCTGGCGGGACGTCGACGACGTGCGCCGGCACGCGGCGGGCCCGCGCGCGGCCCAGCGCGTGGGCGTCGCGGCGGTCGCTGCACACCACCACGACCTCCGCGTCGATCCGCTTGGCCGCGCACGCGTCGAGGATGGCCTGCAGGTTGGTGCCGCTTCCGCTGGCGAGGACGCCGAGGCGCAGCATGGCTCACCGCCGCCGCCGCGCGGCGAGCGCGGCTGCCCCCGCCGCCGCGACGAAGGCCATCGCGCCGAGGGCGGGCGTGCGCTGGGGCTGCGCGCCTTGGTCTGCGGGGGGCTGCGTCGCGTTCCCGCCGCCGGTGCCGTTGCCGGGCGCGGTGGTGTTGCCGCCGGGCTGCGTCGCGTTCGGCGCGGGCGCGGGCGCGCCGCTGCCGCCCGCGGCGATGGTGTAGGTCCCGCTGCCCTGCGCCGCGTCGTCGGGCACGAAGCTGCCGACAGGCCCGATGGGCGGCGGCACATCCACGAAGGCCGCGGTCCCCGAGCCCACGCTCAGCATCGAGAGCACCATGCCCGCGGTCGCGTTGGCGACGAGTTTCGGCAGGTTCAGCGTCACGGTCCCGGGCTGGCCGGGGCTGAGCGCGCCCGTGCCGTCGAGCTGGTCCTGCGGGCCGGTGGTGCGGTCCCAGTGCGAGCATCCGAACTGGGGCTGCCCGTTCGCGATGAACGCGTAGCAGCCGAAGGTGCGGTTGTCGCCGCTGCCTGCGTCCATGATGTCGTACCACAAGTAGTCCTCGGGCGTCGCGGGCGTGAGCTGCGCGAGCTGGATCGTGACCACGATGTCGGTCGCGGTCTCGTTCCACCACGCCGCGGTCACGTCGCCCCACGCGGCGCCCGCGCCAGCATCGCCAGAGCCGTCGGTGATCTCGGGGTTCTCCGCGTCCCCGGCCATGGCGGTCGGGGCCAGCAGGAGGAGCATCGCGGTCGCCATCGGCAGCGTCGGGCGCATCGCCTCACCGCGGCCTGCATGGCAGAGGTGGCCTTCAAGGCTGCCGATGGCGCGGTGGACCGATCAAGCCAGCTTCGCGCTGAGCGTGATCTTCGTGCCAGGGCTGAGCAGCTGGCTCATGGGGCAGGTGCGCTTCGCCTCGTCCGCGAGGTGCTGGAAGGTCGTGGGGTCCGCGCCGGGGACCTTTGCGGTCAACTCGAGGTGGATGCTGCCCACGAGCCAGCCCTTCTCGGTCTTCTCGAAGTTGGCCGTGCCCTGCGTCTCGATGCGGTCCGCCTTCAGGCCCTTCTCGCCCAGGACGCCGGAGAGCTTCATGCTGAAGCAGCCCGCCAAGGCAGCCGCGACGAGCTCCTCGGGGTTCGTGCCGGGCTCGTTCTCGAAGCGCATGGCGAAGCTGTACGGCACGTCCTTCAAGGCGCCGCTCGTCGTGCTCAGCTTGCCCTTGCCGTCCTTCAGCCCGCCCTGCCAGACCGCGGTCGCGCCACGCTTGACCATGGGGATCCCGGCGCTGCAACGCGCGAGGGGCACTTGAAGGCTTCCGGCGCTAGGCCAGGGGCTCGTCGCGCACGCGCGTGCCCGCGCTCGCCGCGCGCAAGGCCTTGGCCATCTCGGCCGCGTCGCGGTAGCGCTGCTCCGGCTGCTTCGCGAGGCCGCGCGCGAGCCACGCGTTCAGCTTGCTCCCCAGGCGGGGCACCGGCAGCTTCGGCGGCTTCTCCGCGACCGCGTTGCTCAGCGTCAGGGGGTCGAGCGCGCTCTCGCCCAGGTACCATTGGCCTGTCAGGAGCTGGTGGTGGATCACGGCCGCGCTGTAGAGGTCGCTGCGCTCGTCGCCGGGCTCGCCGCGCACCTGCTCGGGCGCCATGTACAGCAGCGTGCCGGGCGCGCCGCTGCCAGCGTGCGTGAGCCGCGTCGCGGCCGCGCTCGTCGAGCGCGCGACGCCGAAGTCGGCGATCTTCACGTCGCCCTTCGAGGTCAGCAGGATGTTGCTCGGCTTGAGGTCGCGGTGCAGCACGCCTTGGCGGTGGATGTAGGCGAGGCCCTCCAGGACCTGCGCGGTGATGCGCGTCGCGCCGGGCTTGGGCAAAGGCCCCTTCGCGAGGCGCTCCTCGAGGCTGCCGCCATCGACGTGCTCCATCACGATGTACCAGCTGCCCGCGACGCGCTCCACGTCGTAGATGCGCGTCACGCGCGGGTGGTCCAAGGCTGCGAGGATGCGCGCCTCGCGCTCGAAGCGCGCGCGGGCTTCGGGGACCGCGTTCCACTCGGGGTGCAATTGCTTGATCACCACCTTGCGCCCGAGGGCGGTGTGGGTGGCCAGCCACGTGCTGCCGAAGGCGCCGCGGCCGATCTCGCGCCCGACGTCATATTTGTCGAGGAAGCGCTGGCCTGGGGCGGGGGCAGCGAAGGCCTGCCTCGGTGCGGGCCCGAAGCGGCGCCAGGCCCAGTAGCCCACCATGCCGCCCCCGACCGCGACGCCGAGCAGCGGCACCAGGAGCGGCGCGGGGATGCCGAGGGTGCCCGCCGAGGCCGCGCCGGCGCCCACGCGGACCGTCAGAACGGTGGAGGCGTCCGGGTCGCCGGAGTCCGGGATGGCGCGCACGATCACGGTGCCGGTCGCCCCCACGGGCGCGCCGGCGTCGAGCTGCACGATCACGTCGTCGCGCTGCGTGCTGGGCGCGCAACCGGCGTCGAAGCTGAGCACCGGCGTCGCGACCGTCGCGGTCATCCAGGGCTGCCCGGGTTCGGCGACGACGGCGACCTCGTCGGAGCCTTGCGAGCACGCTGGCCCCGTGTCGGTGTACGTGATGTCGAGGCGGTGCGTCGCCGAGCTGCCGGCGGCGATGTCGCTCGGGTTCGGCGCGATCTGGAGCGTGGTCTGCTGTGCGAGGGCCGGCGCCGCCGCCAGCAGCAGGACCGCGAGCAACCCCAGCACGAAGGCGGCGGAGCGCACGCTGCGGCCATGCTTGTTCCGGGCCATGAAGGTTCTCGCGTCACGCCTTGCCGCGCGCCTCGACCTCGCGGTACATCTCGTCCATCAGCGCGCGCACCGGCCCCAGCAGCGTCGCGTGGGGCAAGACGCGGATGATCGTGTGCACGTTGGGCACGCTCCGCAGCTGGTTGGTGATCAGCCGCTCCAAGCCGTCGGCGTCGGGCGCCTCGAGGAGCACGATGATGTCCCCCTGGCCCACGCGCTGCGGCAGCAGGCGGCGGCCGATGACGCCTTGCACCTTGCCGAGCGAGTCGAAGACGTCCTTCTCGCGCTTCGGGAGCGCGTCGATGAGCACGAAGGCGCGCGTCATGCCTTCCCCCGCCTGCAACGCGCCGCTCCCACAAGGAGCTTTTGCCCGTCAGTGGCGGAACGCCCGCTGGCCCGTGAACACCATCGCGATGCCGGCTGCGTCCGCCGCAGCGATGACCTCGCCGTCGCGGATGCTGCCGCCGGGCTGCACGATGCCTGCCACGCCAGCCTGCGCGGCCTCGTCCACCGCGTCGCGGAAGGGGAAGAACGCGTCGCTCGCCATCACGCTGCCCCGGATGCGCTCGCCGCCCTTCCACAGCGCCAAGCGCGCGGCGTCGACCCGCGCCGTCTGGCCGCCGCCGACGCCGACCGTTCGCTCGCCCTGCACGAAGAGCACGCTGTTGCTGCGCACGTGGCGCACGGTCTTGAACGCGAAGACCATGCTGTCCATCATGGCCGGGGTGGGTTTGACCTTGGTGACGACGCGCCACGTCGAGATGTCGGGCTCCAGGATGTCGCGGTCCTCCATCAGCAGGCCGCCGGTGATGCTGCGCACCTGGAGGCCGCCGAAGTGGCCCTTCGCATCCAGGCCCGGCACTTCCAGGAGGCGGATGTTCTTCTTCTGCTCCAGGTGGGCGCGCGCGTCTTGGGCATAGCCAGGAGCGGCCACGACCTCGAGGAACAGCTTGCCCAGATCCTCCGCGGTCGCGAGGTCCACGGCGCGGTTCAGGCCCACGACGCCGCCGAAGGGCGAGTACGTGTCGCACGCGTAGGCCTCCTCCCAGGCCTGGAGCAGGGAAGGCGCGCAGGCCACGCCGCACGGCGTCGCGTGCTTGACGATGGCCGCCGTGGGCTTGGCGAACTCCTTCAGCAGCTCGATGGCGACGTC
>DASYRW010000156.1:0-1728 GCA_036003985.1 Thermoplasmatota archaeon | reverse complement strand
CATCGAGGTCAACCTGCCCATCGCGCTGATCCTCGCGGCGCTGGCGTGGGGCGCGGTCAAGCGCGGCGTGCGCGCGCGGGCCTAACGCCGCGTCTGCCGGCGCGTGGCCTGCTCGGTCGCCACGAAGAGCGCCACCATGATGGCCGCCCAGGCGAGCAGGATGAGGCTCGCCCACGCGCCGCCCTGGTCGGTGATGGTCAGCAGCACGAGGAGCACCGCGAAGGCCACGGTGGTCCACGCTGCGATATGGTCGCGCATCATGCTCTCACACCCCGAGCCGCCAGCGAGGCCAAAGCCGTTGTGGCGCAACGCGGGGGTCCGAGAGGGCAAGCTTCTAGGCGCATCGTCACGCGGTCGGGCGCGGCCAACAGTCCATCCGACGGAACGTCGCTCGGCTTGCCGCCGGCATGCTCAAGCCCTGGGCCGGCCCATGCGGGTCGATGCTCCGCAACTGCCCCGAGTGCGGCGGGCCGATGGTGGCGCGCGTCGCGACCCGCCCCGCCGAGGAGCCCGAGTACGACGAGCGGCTCGCTTCGACGATGACGGACGACGTGTCGCGCGCGCGCAGCGAAGGGCCCGACTACGCCCACCACGCCAAGGACTTGGTGTGCACGCAGTGCGGCGCCGTCGTGCCGTGGGTGGTGAAGGAGCGGAAGGCGTAGCGCCGCGCACTTAAGCGCTTCGCAACGCCCCTTGTCAGATGTTGGGGCGAGCCCCAACGCGAAGGAGCCCCTTCAAAGACCCTCCCCGCCATCCAGGCGCGGTGAGTGGTTGAAGCATTCCGCCTACGTGGGCCTCGTGGCCCTCATCCTGCTCGGAGCGTTCCCCATCCTCGCCGACCCCGGCACCCTCGCGGCGCAAGCGCCCGAGCTGCAAGGGGGCGTGCGCGGCCACGTCGCGAGCGACGCGGGCGGTCCCATCGGCGGCGCTTGGGTCAACGCGGCCGACGCGGGCGGCAACGTGGTGAACAGCGCCATCACGAGCGCCGACGGCGCGTACGACCTCTCCAGTCTGCCCCCGGGCTCCTACCAGCTCACCGCCAGCGCGCGCGGCCACAAGGACGGCAACGCCAGCGTGCTCGTCAGCGGCGCGGTGCCCGTCGAGAAGGACTTCAAGCTCGTGCACACCGGGCCCGTCATCTCCGGCAGCGTCACCGACGGCAAGACCGGCCGCGGCGTCGCCAATGCCACCGTCGAGGCCTCCTGGAGCTTCTCCTGCAAGTACGACCAGCCCTGCCCCATGATGGGCACCGCAGCGCCCAGCGGCGGCACGTCGATGATGCAGCCCATGCCGACGAGCACCGCCACCAAGAGCGACGGCAGCTACGTCATCGCCGTCGAGGCCGGGCACTACTCGCTCCGCGCCTTCAAGGACAACTACCGCGACGCCTACGGCGAGGTCGAGGCGCAGGGCGCGACGCAGATGGACTTCAAGCTCGTGCCCCTCAGCGCGAAGAACAGCGCGCTCGAAGGCCGCGTGCTCGACGCGAAGAGCGGAAAGGCCATCCCCAACGCGTGGGTCAACGCGTACCCTTACCAAGCCCCGCCGCCGATGGGCGACTGCCCGCCGAACGCGGCGTGTGCGACCGATGCCTCGGGCGCCCCTGCCCCGGCGATGATGCCGTGCTGCTGCTGCGACTACGAGGGCAACAGCACGCAAGCCGATGACCAGGGCCACTACAAGCTCGGCCTCCGCGCCGGCTCCTACATGGTCAGCGCGAGCGCGCAG
>DASYRW010000155.1:0-3250 GCA_036003985.1 Thermoplasmatota archaeon | reverse complement strand
GGCTTCTCGTACGGGAAGTTCGCATAACCATGCCCGATGGCGACGTCCTCGACGAGGTCCACCTCGTGCAGGATGTCCACGCGGTAGCACGGCACTTGGACCTGGACGCCGGACTTGGACGGCTTCGCGCCGTGCCCCGCGCGCTGCAGGGCCTTGGCGATCTGCGCGGGCGTCAGGTCGAGCCCGAGGAGCTCGTGCACCGTTTCGGCTCGCAGTTTCCACGGCTCGGGCGCGAGGTCGGGCGTGACGAGCCTCTTGGTGCCTTCCTGGATCGTGACGCTCTGGACCTTGCCGCCCTGCTCGGCCAGGTGCGTCGTGACCAGCGCGAGGGCCTTGGTGACCGCGCGCTCGTCGGGGCCCGTCACGTCCACGAGCACGTCGCGCGTCTGCTCCGTGACCGTGGTCAGCGTGCCGTTGATGATCGGCGGGAAGCTCAGCACCTTGCCGGCGCTGTCCACGAGCAGCGGCGCGTTGTCCTTCACGAGGTGCGCGAAGGCTTGGCCTTTCGGGTGCTTGGCGAGGATCTCGCCGGGCGTCAGCTCCTCCGTGCCTTGGAGGGGCAGGAAGCTCACGTCGTGGAGCCCCACGGCCTTGTACGTGTACGGGGCCTTGAGCCGCGCCTTGTCGTGCACGCCGATGCTCGCCTTGCGCCGCCGCGCGCCCACGCCCCAGTGCAGGTCCTCCTGCAATTCCATGAGGCCCTGGATGCGGCGGTCGTTGAACCTCAGGCCTGTCACGACCGCGCCGCGGATGAGCGGCCGCACGGCCTTGACCGAGGCCTCGACGCGCACGATCTCCTTGCCCTTGGCCACCGCGTAGGAGCGCAGCCCCGGTTTCTTGCCCGCGAAGGCGCGCAGCGCGCGCGCGATCCCCTCGACGCTGTAGAGGTCCGGCCGGTCGGGGAAGAATTCGATGCCCCACCGCTCGCCCTCGACGCGCTCGACGTCGGCGCCGAGCATGGGGATGGTGGTGAGCAGGTCGTCGCGCCTGGCCTTGAAGCCCAGCAAAGCCTCGAGGTCGCGGACGTCGAACTGGATGACCGGCACGCGGCCGCGAAAGCCCAGGGACTATACATAGGTTGAGCCGAGGGCTCGCCGCGGCGAAACCCTCTTGCGTGCCATGCGCCATCGCCCCGCGTGACCAAGTCGAGCCGCATCCCAGGCTACCACCAGCTGAGCAGGGACGAGCGGCTGCGCCTCGCGGCGGAGTTCGGCGGCCTCACCGCGGAGGAGGCGCGCGCGCTCGAGCGCGGCCTGAGCCTCGACACCGCGCAGAGCTTGGCGGAGAACGTCGTGGGCACCCACAACGTTCCTTTGGGGATCGCGACCAACTTCATCCTCAACCGGCGCGAGCTGCTGATCCCCATGGCGGTGGAGGAGAGCAGCGTCATCGCGGCCGCGAGCCACGCGGCGAAGATCGCGCGGCCCCACGGCGGCTTCACGGCCGAGAGCAGCGCGTCGGTGATGATCGGGCAGGTGCAGCTGCTCGGGGTCCCAGATGTCGCGCAGGCGGAGCGCGCGATCCAGGGCAGCCTCGGGGAGCTGCAGCGCATCGCCAACGATCCGCAGAGCACCATGGTCAAGGAGGGCGGCGGCCTCCAAGCGCTGGAGTGCCGGCGCCTCGACACGCCGCGCGGCGCGATGCTGGTGGTGCACCTGCTGATCGACGTGCGCGACGCCATGGGCGCCAACGCGGTCAACACCATCGCCGAGACCCTCGCGCCCATCCTGGCGGAGCTGAGCGGGGGCCGCGCGAACCTCCGGATCCTCAGCAACCTCGCCGACCGGCGGCTCGCGACGGCGCGCGCGATCTTCGACAAGGATGAGCTCGGCGGCGACCGCGTGGTGGAGAACATCCTCGACGCGTGGGCCTTCGCCGACGCCGACCCCTACCGGGCCGCGACGCACAACAAGGGCATCATGAACGGCGTGGACGCGGTCGTCGTCGCGACGGGCAACGACTGGCGGGCCATCGAGGCGGGCTGCCACGCCTACGCGGCGCGCACCGGCCGGTACCGCGCCCTCAGCGTCTTCACGAAGCGCCCCGACGGCCACCTCGAAGGCGTGCTCGAGCTGCCCCTCGCGCTCGGCACCGTGGGTGGCACCACGAAGGTCGATCCCTCGGCGCAGGCCGCGCTCAAGCTGCTGGGCTCTCCCAGCGCGCGGCAGCTGGCCGAGATCGCGTGCGCGGTTGGACTGGCCCAGAACCTCGCGGCGCTGCGCGCGCTGAGCGACGAGGGCATCCAGAAGGGCCACATGGCGCTGCACGCCACGAACCTGGCCCTCATGGCAGGAGCCGTGGGCGACGAGGTCCAGAAGGTCGCCGACGCGTTGGTGCGCGAGGGCAAGGTGCGCATGCGCCGCGCGGCCGAGATCCTCGCGGAGCTGCGGGCCCGCCGCTAGCCGCGACGGAGCACAAGGCATTTGGCTGCCGAGCCGCGTGCGGGGCCGTGCGCCTCCTCGCTCCGCTGGCCCTGGCCATGCTGCTGCTCGCGACCCTCTTGCCAGGGCAAGCGAGCGCTGCGCCCGCGCGCGCCACCCTGACCTTCGCCGAGGCGCCCCTGCTCGCGCCGGGCGCGCTGGTGACCCTCGACGGCAACCTCACCTACGCGTACGACGAGCCCTCGTCCAACGCGACGCTCATCGACCTCGCCGTCGTCGAAGCGCCCGCGTGGCTGACGGCCAGCATCGAGCCCGCCCACCTCGAGCTCGACGCCAGCGGCGGGGGCCGCGCCGAGGCGCCGGTGCGCCTGCTGCTGCGCGCCGCGGCCGGCACCGCTGCCGCCACGCAAGGCGTCGTGCGCGTCGCCGCCAACGCGAGCGCGAACCCGCCCCTCGAGGCCTTCAACGGCACGCGCGAGGTGCCGCTGCGCGTGGCCTTCGCAGGCGACATCGTCATCGCGCCCGTGGAGAGCCTCGTGCGCGCGCGGCCCGGCGAGCCCGCGCAAGTCCAAGTGCGGGTGCGGAACGCGGCCAACGGGCCCGCCGAGGTGACGCTCACGGACACGGGCGTGACGAAGGACGTGCTCATCCCGGCGGGCTCGCGCGTCATCGTCGAGGCTGGCGAGGAGCGGCTGCTCAACGTCAGCGTGCTCGCGCAGGCGCCGGGCTCCTACCCCTTGCAGCTGCGGTTCACGACGGCCTTCGCCCTCGACGAGCGCGCGCAAGGTCCGAGCAGCGACGTGTCGGTGACCCTCGAGGTGCGCGCCGGCGCGCCCCTGCCGGCGGTGCTGGCGCTCGCGGCGCTCGCG
>DASYRW010000154.1:0-3220 GCA_036003985.1 Thermoplasmatota archaeon | reverse complement strand
AGCGCGGCGCCTACGGTGCGCGCGTCATCGTGCGCGATCCCGACGGCAACACGGCCCAGCGCGATGGTCTCGGCTTCGTGCTGCAGCCGCCCCAGCCCCCCACCATCACCGAACAGCAGCCGACGCCCGGCGGCCTCGGCGGCGCCCACGCCGCGGTGAGCGCGCTGGTCAGCGACGCGAACATCGACGCGGCCTCGATCCGCCCCGAGGTGCGCGTCGTGCCCGAGCCCTTCGAGCCGGCGGACGCGCGCGTGGTGTTCCTCACCGACACGACGCGCCGCGTGGAGTTCGCGCAGCCGCCCACGTTCTTCCACGGCGAGGTGGTGGAGGTGCGCGTCCATGCCGCTGATACGCTGGGCAACGACGCCGAGACCACGTGGGCCTTCACCGTGGACGGCCACGCGCCCGTGTCCTTCCTCACGCCCGAGGGCCAGTTCCTGGCGGGCAACGTGACCATCCTCCGCGGCACCACGACGCTGCGCCTCGAGCGCAGCGACGAGGGCTCGGGCCTGCTGGCGACCATCGTGGGCGCCGTGAACGAGGACCTGGGCCTCGCGTCCGAGAACACCACCATCACCGGCGACGCGCCCGTCTCGCTCACCGTCGGCGCCTCGCCCGTGTACCGCGGCACGGGCAACTACAGCATCTACGTGAGCAGCGTGGACAAGGCGGGCAACGTCGAGGAGCCCGTCCGCCACCGTTTCCTGGTGGACGACAGCCCGCCCAACGTCACCGCCACGTTCGAGCCCGGCCTCATCACGGCCCAGGTCAAGGAGGTTGGGGCCGGCATCAAGGAGGTGAAGGTGCAGTACTGGCTCACGCCCAGCGGCGAGCAGGGGACAAGGCTGATGAGCCCCTCGCCCGATCGCGCGAGCTGGGTGGGCCAGATCCCCGATGGCGAGCGGGGCACGCGCGTGCAGTACGCGGTCGAGGCCAGCGACCTGCTGGGCAACGTGGGCCGCGCCGGCTCTGCAGGCCAGCCGCTGAGCGCGCTGATCTCGAACCACAAGCCCGTGGTGGGCATGAGCCCGCCCAACGGGTCGCTCGTGCGCGGCAACGTGCAGATCGAGTGGGCTGTGACCGACCGCGACGACGACCCCGTGCAGGTGAGCGTCTCGGCGCGCCCGAGCACGAGCGACGAGGCGCGGCCCCTCGCGGCGGAGCGCGGCCCGCAGGGCTCGCTGCTCTGGGACACGCGCACCGTCCCGGACGGCGTGTGGGTCGTGGCGGTCGAGGCGCGCGACGGCTTCGACATCGTGCGCCAGGAGGTGCAGCTGGACGTGGCCAACACGAACAGCAAGATCGCCGGCGTGCGCGTCCTCGGCGCCGAGCCCGGCCAGGCGGTGCGCGTCGAGGTCACGCTGTACAAGCCCGTGCAGCGCGCCGAGGCGGTGCTCAGGCTGGGCCCCGAGGAGGTCGCGCGCTTCCCCTTGCTCGACGATGGCGCCGCGCCCGACCGCAAGGCGCGCGACGGCATCTTCACAGGTTCCTTCAGCCCCTCGAAGGCCGGCGATTACCAGGTGGACCTCCGCGTCGTGTTCGACGATGGCCGCCTGGAGGACCAGCGCAACGCGGGCGTCGCGCGCGTGCAGTGGGGCTTCCCGGGCGTGCTCGTGCGGGACCCGCTGCTGCTGCTCGTGACGGTGCTCGTCCCAGCAGCGCTGGTGGGCGCATGGGTGTACCGGCGCTACGGCCCGATCCGGCGGCCGGTCCGCAGGAAGTAGCTACACCTCTTCCTTCACGGTCTCGAAGACGGTGCACGTGAAGGTCTTGCCCACGCCGGGGATCGGCCGGATCTTGTCGATGACCATCTTGCCGATGCCTTCGACATCGGGGCCGCGCACCTTGGCGATGATGTCCCAGTCGCCGCTGATGAGGTGGACCTCATAGACCCCGGGAATGGAGCTGATCTGCTTCGCGACCTGGGCCTGGCTCTGGCCTTGGCTCTGGTCATGGGAGATGAACACGTACGCGCACGTCGCCTCGCCGATGCGCTCGTAGTTGGGGATGATGGTGTAGCGGCGGATGGTGCCATTGTTCTCCATCTTGCCCATGCGGTCGTGGACCGTCGTGCGCGGGATGTTGGTGTGCTCCGAGATCGTCTTGGTGGTCTTCTTGGCGTTCTCGCGCAACTCCCGCAGGATCGCCAAGTCCTTCTCGTCCAACATCGGGTTCGGGAAGGCGTTGACCCAGCATAAGCCTTTGTCGTTTGTCCAAGACTGCCCCTCCCCCCGTGGAGCCATGACACGGAAATGCCCCGGGAGAGGGCGGGATGCCGCGCCGGGCCGGAGAAAGCCGGGCCGCGCCGCGGACCCCGCGGGGGCTGCTCGGGGGCCGCCGCGGTTCGCCACCGCAAAGCCTTAGGCCGCCGGCGCGATGGCCCGGCCGAGCCCCATGGATGCGCCCGAGGACGTGACCGACGCGACCTTCCAAGACTTCGTGGCGGCGAACCCGGTCGTGATCGTGGATTGCTGGGCGCCGTGGTGCGGGCCGTGCAAACGCATCGCGCCCATCCTCGACGAGATGGCGAAGGAGTACGCGGGCAAGCTCGCCGTGGCGAAACTCAACACCGATGAGAACCCCCAGACGCCCATGAAGTACGGCGTCATGTCGATCCCCACCCTGCTCTACTTCCGCCAGGGCAAGCTCACCGCGCAGGTGGTGGGCGCCGTGCCGAAGAAGGAGATCGTCGCGAAGCTCGAGCCGCTGCTCGCCTGAGGTGGATCATGGCCAAGCTGATGGAGGGCAAGTGCCCCCTCTGCGCCCACGGGTACATCGTCTACGACCGGCGCAAGGCCAAGATGACCTGCAACGACTGCCGCGAGACCTTCAGCCCCTGAGGCGGCGCGCCAGCAGCGCTGCTGCGGCGAGGCCCGCGACGAGCAGCAGGCCCTCCGCGGCGGGTGTGCCCTTGGCCTCGATGTTGGTCGCGCTCAGCAGAAGGTCGGCGTCGGTCGCGCCCAAGGCCAAGGAAGGCTCGCTCGTCGGCACGAGGAGCCGCTGGTATGTGAGCCGGGCCTGCGCAGGCGGGTCGAGGCGCGCCGCGGCCTTGGCGGACGCGCCCGGCGCCAGCTCCGCAGGAAGGGGCTCGAGGAGCGTGAGGCCCGTGGCGGCCACGCCGATGCCGCGCGCGGGGGCGAGGCCCGTGTTCGTGATCGTGAGGACCGCGCGATCGGGGCCGGTCTTGGCGATCGTCGCGTCGAGGTGCGCGCCCCACCGG
>DASYRW010000153.1:0-5991 GCA_036003985.1 Thermoplasmatota archaeon | reverse complement strand
TGGAAGAGCTTCTTCGCGTAGGCGGGCCCGATGCCTTCGATCCGCTCCTCGACCTCGGTGGGGCTCTTGTAGCGGCGGGCGGGGGCCTTGGTGGCCGCGGCCGACGGGATGGTGCGCGCGGTCTGCGCGGTGGGGACCTCGTCCACGCGCCACGCGACGGCGCCGAAGAAGCCGCGCTCCGCGACCACGGTCTGGGTGGGCGTGTAGCCCACGACGATCTTGCTGAACGGCGACTCCTTGAGCACGCGGAAGTCGGTGACGGGCTCGTCGCCGACCTCGGTGCGGATCGCCTTGGCGGCCCAGGGGGGGAGTTCGTTGGTCATGGCGGCCGCAGCGGGCTGAACGTTCGTGAAGGTTGCGGACGGCTTAAGAGGAAGCAGCTAGAGCGGCACCGGCACCTCGCGGGTCAAGTGGACCTGGCTGGGGTCCGGACGCACGCGAAGGCGCGCACGTGCACACCCGCGCCCGCGGGGCGGCGCGCGAAGCATGGGCCCTCGCGGTGAAGCGCGCCGCGGCGGCCCGGGCGAGCGCCGCGGGGCAAGCCTCAAGGCGCCCACGCCCTTGCCCTTCCGTGGACGCGCCGACCGCGCCTGCGCGCCGGCCCTTGGGGCTCACGCTGCTCGGCATCGTGTACATCGTGCTCGGCGCGCACGCGCTGCTCTTCGGCGCGTGGCTCGCGACGCTGACGCCCGACACGGCGCCGTCGGTGGGGCTCGCGGGCTTCCTCGAGCGCGACCCGGGCTTCACGCGCTGGTATGGCTTGGCCCTGGTCGCCATCGCGGCGCCCTTCGAGGCCAACGGCCTGGGCTTGCTGAAGGGCGCGCGCTGGTCGCGTTGGGCCACGCTGGCGATGGTGCCGCTCCACATCGTCGGCCCGCCCTTCCTCCTCGGCGGCGTGCTCTGGGCGGCCCTCGCCAACGCCTACTTGTTCGGCTCGGACCGCGCGCAACGGTTCCTTCAAGAGGCCCGTCCGCACATTCCGGAAACGACTTAGCCGGCCGGTCCCGTCGGCGGCCCATGACCCTGCGCACTTGGAGCGCGCTGCAGGCCAGCCCGATGCCGACCATGCCGCCTGCACCAGCCCCGATGCCGGCCCCCGCGCCCGACATGGGCCGCGGGCAGCGCCCCCTCGGCGTCACGATCCTGAGTGTGCTCGACTTCCTCGGCGGGATCGCGCTCTTCCTGGGTGGCCTGACGATGATCGCCCTCGGGAGCGCCGCGTCCTTCCTGCCGCTGGGGTTCTTCGGCGCCCTCGGCGGCATGTTCGTCGCGTTCATGGGCGTGTTCATGATCGTCTTCGCGCTCGTCTTCCTCGTCATGGGCTGGGGCCTGTGGACGGGCCAAGGGTGGGCGTGGACGCTCGGCATCATCCTGGCGCTGCTCGGCGTGCTCATGGGCATCGTCTCGCTGCCGACGGGCATCGTCACCATCGCCATCGAGGTGTTCCTGATCTGGTACTTCACGCGCGAGGGCGTGCAGCGCTGGTTCGGCAAAGTCGGCGCGTGGCCCGCGCCGCAGGTCAACTCGATGCTCGGCAGCAGCGCGGCCAAGTAGCGCGAGGCGCAAGGGTCATGATGCCGGGGCCCGGTGGCGGGCCCCATGCCGACCTGCCGCGCGTGCGGCGCCGCGTCGCCCGACGACGCGCGCTACTGCCCCACCTGCGGCTCGCCCTTCGCGGCCGCGCTGCAGCCCGCGCCCCCGGCCCCGCCCACCCAGCCGGCCTGGGGCGCGCCGCCCGCGCCAAGCCTGCCGCCCGCGCCCCCCGCGCCGATGCCGACGATGCCGGGGCCCGCCCAGCCCCTGCGCGCGCGGCCCTTGGGCATCTCGATCCTCGCGGTCCTCGACCTCCTTGCGTGCGTGGTGCTCCTCCTCTTCGGGCTCGTGCTCGCCGTCGCGGGGCCCTTCATCGGCAGCGATCCGGAGCTCCAGCAGCAGATCGCGCAGGACTTCCCCGGCGGCCTCGGCGCCATGTTCGGCGCGCTGTTGATGGTCTTCGGCGCGGTGCTCATCGTGCTCGCGCTGGTCCTCGGCCTCGTGGGCTGGGGGCTGTGGCAGGGCCGCGGATGGGCGTGGACCCTGACCGTCGCGCTGGAGTTCATCGGCCTCGCCGCAGGGCTCGTGCAGCTCGTCGGCCTCCGCGACGCGAGCGCCATCGTGGGACTCGCCATCAACGCCTTCATCCTGTGGTACTTCCTCCAGCCGGGCGTCAAGCGCTGGTTCGGCAAGGGCGAGCCTGAGGTGGGCATGCCCAACTACGTGCCGCCCCCGAGCCCGCCGATGGCGCCGTGAGAACTACGCGAAGTCCGTGATCCGCCGCTGCACGCGCGCCTCGCGCAGCAGCACGGACTCGCGGTGCCACGCAGGCTGGGCCGCTTCCATGCTCACCGTGCGGACGGCCGCCTCGAGGTTGTCGAAGGCCCTGGGCTTGGCGTCGAGCGCGTCGCGCGTGCCCTCGCGGATCACCCACACGCCCAGCGGGAACAGGTACGCGTCGGTGATCTCGCGGTACACGATGGGCTGCGCTTGGCGCTGGCGCGCGACGAGGTGCTCGAGCACGCTGATGCGCGCTGCGTAGTAGGCCCCGGTGATGTTGCTCGCGTAGGTCGTGCGGCCCTGCCACGGCTCCCAATCCTGGCCGGAGGCCTCGCCTCCTGCCGTCCACACGCCGCCGGCCCGCCACCGCTCCATCATCTCGTACGCCCACGGCCTCGGCAGCAGCAGCACCCAGAACCGGTTGCCGTAGTGCTCGCTGCCGTACAGCTCGACCTGGCCGATCTGCTGCAAGGCCTTGACGCGTTCGATCAGCGGCTTCGCGAGGATGTCGTCGGTGGCGGTGATGCTCCACCGCGTCGGCACGAGCCTGCGGCGATGGCCTTGGCCGAGCAGGCCCGCGCTGAGCAGCCGCTGGATGTGGTACGCGCTGATGCCGCTGCCGTACAGCTCGCCGACCGCGTCGCTCGCGCGCGCATGGGGGTCGCCCACGAGGGCGTCGACCTTGCGCGGCACCGTGGGGTTGCTCACGACGCGCGCGCGCTCGGCTTGCAAGCTCGGGCCCATGGGCGCCGCGATGGCGTCGACCTTGGGCTGCAGCGGCGCGGTCGGGGCCTTGGTGAGCGTGACCTCGACGTCGGCCGGCTTCGACGCCATGGCCAGGAGCTGGGCCGCCTCGAGCACGGCGCTCCGCTGCTGCGGGCGGTCCACGCGCACCACCTGGCCCGAGCGCAGCAGGCTCGCGCGCAGCGCCACGACCTCGCGCAGGCTCTTGGTGTGGATCCAAGCGCGCGGGTCGTCGAGGTCTTGGGCGTTCGCGGACATCATGGGCGGCAGCATCGGGCCCGCGCGCACCGCCGGGTAGCCATGCCGGCCCACGAACAGCGTCGGCGGGCTGCTGCCTTGGATCTCCTTGCCCTTGACCTGGACTTGGGGAAGCTGCTCGCGGATGCTGTCGAGGATCGGGCACCGCGCGAGCCCGCAGAGCAGGCGCGCGCCCTTGCAGCGCACGCACAGCTCCGGCGGGATGGACGCGATCACCTGCTCGCGCGTCTTGCCGCGCGGGTCGACGACGGGCGCCGTGGGTGGCCGGTCGTTGTCCATCTCGCCCGCGACGAGGGGGCGCTGCACGCCTGGGCAGGCCCGCCCGGGACCAAAACCTTTCACCCGGACGCGCCCGCGAGCGCCGCGGCCTTGGCCACCTCGCGGCGCACGGCGCCGCGGAGGAAAGCGCGCAGGAAGAGGGCCGCGAGGGCACCCTTGCTCTCGAGGACCTCGACGCGCTTCGTGAACCGCGTGCCGCCCCCCGGCAGCGCGTCGAACGCGAAGGTCACGCGCGAACGGCCCGAGGGCGTGTGCACGTCCAGGACGACCCGCGACGGGAGCGCGGCCTCGGCGACGCGCGCGTCGAACCGCCAGCGCTCGCCGCTCCCCACGGCCCACGACATCGATGCGCCCCGCGCCGGCCAAGCGTCATCCGCGCGGAGCACACGCGCGCCGCGGAACCACCGCGGCAAGGCCGCGGGAGCTAGGATCGCTGCGCACGCTGCAGCGGGGCTGGTCGGCACGTCGCGCGAGGCCTCGTACGCAGCAGCGGCGCCCATGGCGGGGGTATGGGTCGCCCAAGCCTTCAAGGCAGCGCGCGCCGTGCCCGCCGCCGTGCGCTTCCTGCTCGAGCTCTCCGGCGAGCACCCCACGCTGCCCGCCGCGGAGGCGCTCGCGGCACTCGAGGTGCAGGGGCCCGTCCGCGAGGACGCGCGCGACGGCACGCTGCTCGCGGCGGAGGGCGCCGGCGACGCGACGTGGATGGGCCACCGGCTGGGCTTGGCCCACGCCATCAGCGAGCCGTTGGCGCGCGTGCCGGCGGAGCCCAAGGCGATCCTCGACGCGGTGGCGCAGCACGCCGCCCGCGTCGGGCCGGTGTTCCGCGTGCGCGCGCACCGCGTGGGCGAGCACGGCCGCGGGCTGCGCCCCAGCGCGCTGGAGCGCGACGCGGGCGCGCTGCTCGCGGAAGGGAGGCGCGTGGACATGGATGGGCCCGCGGACGAGGTGCGCCTGCTGCTCGCCGAGGAAGCCTGGGTCGCGCTGCTGCGCGCGCGCATCGACCGCACGCTCTTCGACGCGCGGCACGTGAAGCGCCGGCCCTTCTTCAGCCCCGTGAGCCTCCACCCCAGGTTCGCGCGCGCCATGGTGAACCTCGCTCGCATCAAGGAAGGCGACCGCGTCGCCGACCCCTTCGCGGGCACGGGCGGCGTGCTCGTCGAAGCAGGCCTGGTGGGGGCGAAGGTGGTGGGCGCCGATGCCGACGCGGACATGGCCGCGGGCGCGCGCGGCGTGCTCGAGCACTACGGCATCGCGGGCGAGGTGCTCGTCGGCGACGTCGCGGCGTCGCTGGCGCGGGCTGGACCCTTCGATGCCATCGTGACCGATCCGCCCTACGGCCGCAGCTCGAGCACGCTGCAGGAGCCGCCTGCGAAGCTGTACGCGCGCGCGCTGCCTGCGATCCGGGACGCGCTCCGGCCGGGCGGGCGCGCGGTCGTGGTGCTGCCGACGTCGGACGTGCCCCTCCCCCCGGGGTTGGAGCTGGAGCAGCGGCACACCCAGCGGGTCCACCGCAGCCTCGACCGGCACTACTGCGTGCTCCGGCGAGCCTGAGGCCTGCACCGGCTGGCAAACCCTTTTGTGGCGTTGCCGCGTGAACCCCCCGGCATGGCCCGCTTCGCCGGCATCCACGACCAGATGCGCCTGGTGTTCCTCGGCACGGCCGGGAGCTGGCCCACGGCGGAGCGCAACGTGAGCGCCGTCGCGCTGAAGCGCGGGCCCGAGGTGCTGCTCTTCGACTGCGGCGAGGGCACGCAGCGGCAGTTCCAGCGCAGCGGGCTGAGCTACATGGAGGTGAGCCGGATCCTCATCACGCACCTCCACGGCGACCACTTCCTCGGCATCGCGGGCTTGGTCCAGACCATGGAGATGAACGGCCGCGAGGACGAGCTGCAGGTCGTCGGCCCCGCTGGCACCGTCGAGGCCGTGCGCGCGCTGATCCAGATCGGCCACTTCAAGCCGCGCTTCCCCATCGCGATCCGCGACGTGCGCGACGGCGCCCTCATCGACGGGGGCGAGTACGAGATCCGCGTGCGCGCGCTGAAGCACAACGTCCCCAACCTTGGCTATGCGGTGGTGGAGCGCCAGCGCCCCGGCCGCTTCAACAAGGCCCGCGCGCAGGAGCTGGGCGTGCCCGAGGGGCCGCTGTTCGGCAAGCTGCAGCGCGGCGAGGACGTCGCGCTGCCCGACGGCCGCGTCGTGCGCAGCGCGGACGTGGTGGGGGAGCCGCGCCGCGGCCGCAAGGTCGTGTACACGGGCGACTGCGTGCCGAGCGAGGCCACGGTGCAGTTCGCCGAGGGCGCCGACGTGCTGGTGCACGACAGCACCTTCGGCAGCGAGTACGCCGAGGCCAACGACTACGGCCACAGCACCGCGGCGCAGGCAGCGTTCATCGCGTCG
>DASYRW010000152.1:0-8196 GCA_036003985.1 Thermoplasmatota archaeon | reverse complement strand
CCCAAGGTGCGCGCCATGGAGATCATCCACGACCTCGAGGGCCGCGCGCGCGGGCCCTACGCCGGGGCGGTCGGCTACGTCGGGCTCAACGGCAGCCTCGACGCGGCCATCACGATCCGCACCCTCGCGCTGCAGGGCTCCCAGCTGACCGTGCAGAGCGGCGCGGGCATCGTCGCCGACAGCGACCCCGCGAAGGAATGGAGCGAGGCCGAGGCGAAGGCGCGCGCGCTCGTGGGGCTGCTGCAGGAGGCGAGCCCATGACGCGCGTGCTCGTGCTCGACAACTACGACTCGTTCACGTACAACTTGGTCCAGTACCTCGGCGAGCTTGGGGCGGAGCCGCTCGTGCACCGCAACGACGCCATCGACGTCGCGGGCGTGCGCAGGCTCGACCCGGACGGCATCGTCATCAGCCCTGGACCAGGCAACCCCGAGGACCCGAAGTACTTCGGCGTGTGCGCCGCGACGCTGCGCGACGTGTCGCCCGACGTCCCGACCCTCGGCGTGTGCCTCGGCCTGCAGGGCTTCGCGCACGTCTACGGCGGCAAGGTCGTGCACGCGCCGCGCCTCATGCACGGCAAGAGCTGCATGGTGTCCCATGATGGGCAAGGCTTGCTGCGCGGCCTGCCGAATCCATTCGAGGCCGGGCGCTACCACTCGCTGGTCGTGGACAAAGCCAGCCTGCCGAAGGACCTCGTGCTCACCGCGTGGACCGACCAGGGCGAGGTGATGGGCGCGCGCCACCGCACGCTGCCGATCGAGGGGGTGCAGTTCCACCCCGAGAGCATCTTGACGCCGCAGGGCAAGGAGCTGCTGCGCAACTTCCTCGCGGGGTGCCGCCGGTGACGGACAATGCCGTGAAGCTCGCGCTCGCGAAGATCGTGGAGGGTCAGGGCCTGGGCGAGGCCGAGGCCTTCGACGTGATGAGCTGCATCATGCGGGGCGAGGCCACGCCCTCCCAGACAGCTGGGCTGCTGATCGCGCTGCGCATGAAGGGCGAGAGCGTGGACGAGGTGAGCGGCTTCGCGCGCGCGATGCGCGTGGCGTGCCGCGCGATCCACCCCAAGGTCCAGGGGCGGCTGGTGGACACGTGCTCGACGGGCGGCGCGCGCATCAAGGTGTTCAACGTCGGGACGACCGCCGCCTTCGTCGCCGCCGCGGCCGGCGTGCCGATCGCGAAGCACGGCAACCGCGGCGTCACGCGCGCGAGCGGCAGCGCGGACATCCTCGAGGCCCTCGGGGCGGACCTGAGCCTTCAGCCCGAGCAGGTCCAGGCCATCATCGAACGCATCGGCATCGGCTTCCTCTTCGCGCCCACGTTCCACCCGGCCATGGTGCACCCCCTCGCGCCGCGCCGCGAGATGGGCGTGCGCACCGTGTTCAACATCCTGGGGCCGCTCACCAATCCCGCGAACGCGAAGGGCCACGTGCTGGGGGTCTACGCCGAAGGCCTCATGGATCCCATGGCCGAGGCGCTGCGGCGGCTCGGCGTCGAGCGCGCGATGGTGGTGCACGGCGAGGGCGACCTCGACGAGCTCAGCACGCTGGGGCCCACGGACATCATCGACCTCGCGGACGGGAAGCTCAGCTATCGCAGGTTGCAGGCCCGCGACCTCGGCCTCGCGCGCGCGCGGCCCGAGGACGTGGCCAACCTGCCTCCAGCGCTGGCAGCGCAGGAGGCGCGCGCCATCTTGGGTGGCAAGCCCGGGCCGCGCGCGGACATGGTCGCGCTCGCTGCGAGCGCGGCGGCGGTCGTGGGCGGGAAGGCCTCAACCCTCGAGGACGGGCTCAAGCTCGCGCGCGAGACGATGGCCAACGGCGCCGGGCTGCGGAAACTCGACGCATTCGTGGAGGCCACGAAGGAGGCGCATGGACCTCCTCGATGAGTTCGCGGCCCGCGCGCGCGGGACCCTGCAGCGCGGCTACTACGACCTGATGGGGGTCCAAGCCGAGGCCCAGACGCCTTCCCTGGTGGCCGCGGTCGCAAGCCGGCCACGCGCCATCCTCGCGGAGATCAAGCCCGCGAGCCCCAGCGAGGGCGCGCTGCGGGCCCAAGCCCTCGGGACCGCGGAGGGCCTCGTCAAGGCTGGCGCCCGCGGGCTCAGCGTGCTCACCGAGCCCGAGGTCTTCCACGGCTCCATCCAAGCGCTGCGCGGCGCGTCCAAGCTGGGCGTGCCGACGATGATGAAGGACTTCGCGCTCGCCGAAGCTCAACTGGCGTGCGCGCGCCGGTGCGGTGCGCGGGCCGTGCTGCTCATCGCCTCGCTGCATGCTCGCGGTCTCGCGGACCTGCCGATGGCTGAGATGGTGCAGCGCGCCCACGGGCACGGCCTCGAAGCCCTCGTGGAGGTGGCGAGCGCGTCCGAGTTCCGCGACGCCCAAGCCGCGGGCGCGGACCTGATCGGCATCAACAACCGCGACCTCCGCAACCTGGCCATGGATCTCCAGCGCACGCCGCGCATCCTCGCCGAGGTGACCAAGGACAGGCCCGTGGTGGGCCTGAGCGGCGTGCACACGCGCGCCGACGCAGACGCGTTGTTCGCAGCGGGTTGCGACGCGATCCTGGTGGGCAGCAGCCTCATGAAGGCGCCCGACCCTGCGGGCAAGCTGAGGGAGCTGCTGTGACGCGCGTCAAGGTGTGCGGCCTCAAGACCCTCGCCGACCTGCGCGCGGCCGAGGGCGCCGACGCCGTGGGCTTCGTCGTCGCGAGCCCCGACAGCAAGCGCAACCTCGCGCCATTCCTGGCCGCCGACCTCGCCGCGCGCGCGGCGCCCTTCGTGCAGACGGTGCTCGTCACGCGCGAGGCCGAGCCAGCGCGGCTCGCGGCGCTGCAAGGCGCTGTGCCGACGGGAGCGCTCCAGGTCCATGGCGTGCGCGACGCGACGCTGGCGCGCGCCGTGCGCAAGGCCACGAGCGGCAAGCTCGTGCTCAGCGTCGGCGTCGAGGGCCCCGACGCCCTCCGCGTCGCGGCGGAGATCGCGCCCCACGCGGACGCGATCCTGCTCGACAGCGTGCGCAGGGGCAAGGTGGGCGGCACCGGCCACACGCACGATTGGAACCTGAGCGCGCGCATCGTGCGGGGCTTGGACGTGCCGGTGATCCTCGCGGGCGGGCTCACGCCGGCGAACGTCGCGGAGGCGATCCGCGTCGTCAAGCCCTACGCGGTGGACGTGAGCGGCGGCGTCGAGGGCCCGCGCGGCAAGTCGCGGTCGAAGGTGCTGAAGTTCCTGGAGGCGGCGCATGGCTGAGCTCCCGCAGCAGGGCAAGTTCGGCGCGTTCGGCGGCCAGTTCGTGCCCGAGACCCTCATGCCAGCGCTCCAGGAGCTCGAGCGCGCGTACCTGGACGCGGCCAAGGACAAGGAGTTCCAGGCGGAGCTGGCGCACTACAACGCGCACTACGGCGGCCGGCCGACCCCCGTGTGGGAAGCGCGGCGCCTCACCGAGCACTGCGGCGGCGCGCGCATCGTGCTGAAGCGCGAGGACCTCGTCCATGGCGGAGCGCACAAGTTCAACAACGTGATGGGCCAAGGCTTGCTGGCGAAGCGCATGGGCAAGGCGCGCGTCATCGCCGAGACGGGCGCGGGCCAGCACGGCGTCGCCGCGGCGATGGCAGGCGCGGTGCTCGGGCTGCCCGTCGAGGTGTACATGGGCAGCGTGGACGTGCAGCGGCAAAGCCTGAACGTGTTCCGCATGAAGCTCCTCGGCGCGCAGGTGCACAGCGTTCAGTCTGGGAGCAAGACGCTCAAGGACGCCATCAACGAGGCGCTGCGCGACTGGGTCACCAACGTGCGCACGACGTACTACTGCCTCGGCAGCGTCGTCGGCCCCCACCCGTATCCGATGATGGTGCGGGACTTCCAGAGCGTCATTGGCCGCGAGCTGCGGCGGCAATGCCTGGAGCAGTTCGGCACGCTGCCCGTGGCGGTCATGGCCTGTGTGGGCGGCGGCAGCAACGCCATGGGCTCCTTCTACCCGTTCAAGGACGACCGCACCGTGCGCCTCATCGGGGTCGAAGCTGGCGGGGAGGGCATCGCGAGCGGCAAGCACAGCGCGACCCTCGTCGCTGGCGAGGTGGGCGTGCTGCACGGCGCGCGCACCTACTTGCTGCAAGACCAAGATGGCCAAGTGGTCGAGACGCACAGCGTCAGCGCGGGCTTGGACTACCCCGGCGTGGGGCCGGAGCACGCGTGGCTCAAGGAGACCGGCCGCGCCGAGTACGTCGCCGCGACCGACAAGGAAGCGGTCGACGCAGCCTTGGCCCTGTGCAAGCTCGAAGGCATCCTGCCGGCCCTGGAGAGCGCGCACGCGGTGGCGCACGCGATGAAGCTTGCGCCCCAATTGGCCAAGGACGACCTCCTCGCCGTCACGATCAGCGGCCGCGGCGACAAGGACGTGCACACCCTCGCGCAATGGATGGGGGTGCAGGTGTGAAGGGGCAGGGCGCGGCGCGGCTCCGCGCGGCCCTGAGCGCGCCCGGGCCTCATCTGATCGCGTACGTGATGGCCGGCGACCCCTCGCTCGACGCGACCGCCGCCCACGTGCGCGCGCTCGCCAAGGCAGGCGCGAGCGTCATCGAGCTCGGCGTGCCCTTTAGCGACCCCATCGCGGATGGGCCCACGATCCAGCAGGCCGCGACGCGCGCCCTCGCGGCGGGCACGCGGCCCTCGGACGTCCTGCAGCTCGTGCGCGGCCTGCGCGCGGATGTCCGCGTGCCGATCGCGCTGATGACGTACTACAACCTCATCCACAAGGCCGGCGTCGCGGAGTGGGTGCGCGAGGCCACCAGGGCTGGCGTGGACGGCGTCATCGTGCCCGACTTGCCCGTCGAGGAGGCGGGGGTGCTGCTCGGCCAAGCCGGGCCCGCGGGGATGGGCACGATCTTCCTCGCCTCCCCCGCGACGAGCGACGAGCGCCTCGACCGCATCGCCGCGGCCAGCTCCGGGTTCCTGTACCTGGTGAGCATGTACGGGGTCACCGGCGCGCGCGACAAGCTGCCCGACTACACGCTGCAATTGGTCCAGCGCGTCAAGAAGCGCACGGCCGGGAAGGTGCCCCTCGCGGTGGGCTTCGGCGTGTCGCAGAAAGCGCACGTGCAGGACCTCGCGCGCGCGGGCGCGGACGCGGTCGTGGTCGGCTCCGCGATCGTGGACCGCATCGCGAAGGGCGCGTCGCCCGCGGACGTGGGCCGCTTCGTCGCGGGCCTTCGCCCTTAGCGCTCGCCGGGCGGGAGGCCGAAGGTCGCACACCGCGCGTGGCTTCAGGCCCTGGCGCGGGTGCCAACGGGGATCGCCCGGATCCGGCCTCCGCTCCCCCGGGCGGCCGCGGACGGTTCATGCTGGAGGACCGCCAAGGGCCTGGGCACCGGTCGTGCGGGGTCCTGGCAAGGAAGCGCGCCCGGTGGGGTTTGAGCAAGATGCGCCATCGCCATCAGGTGAGCGCGCGCTGGGTGGGCGCCGCCGCCGTGGGAGTAGCGTTGAGCATGCTGATGATCGCCGTCGGGGTCCCGACGGGCCTGGCCGCGAGCGACAACAGCGTGGGGCCGCACGCCTACAAGGTCAACATCATCGGGCGACCCAACGACTGGCAAGGGAGCAACGACGCGAGCGGGAACGTGGTGTGGATCGGCCTGAAGACCAACGCCGAATCCGCGACGTGCGAGGACGGGAGCAGCTTCAGCGACGCGGGCGACGACGGCCTCGCGGACCTGCTGCCCGCTGGGCGGCAGCAGATCGGCTTCGTCGGCACCACCGACGGCAGCTTCGACGTGCTGGACAAGGATGCGACGGACGGCCGCGCGACCATCGCCATCCCGGCCAACACGGGGGGCTATGACACGTACATCCGCGTGCTGGGCAAGCCCGGCGGCTGCCTCGACGCGGACGGCTACGTGCTCAACAGCACGGGCTCGTACTTCCTCACGGGCCACATCGACGCGAACCGCAAGACAGGCACGCCGCAGAAGGTGCTCATCAACGACATCTTCATGGTGTGGCTGGACACGGACGGCGACGGCGTCGCCGACACCGAGGTCTCGGTGTTCGACAGCCAGTTCGCGGACTACTTCTGGAACATCGAGAACAACGGGCTGCGCCTGATGCAGCTCATCTTCGTGGCGCGCTAGGTGCGCGCGGCCCGGGGGTCCATCCTCCGGGCCCTCGGTCTTTTCATTGGTCCACGCCGACGCCGATCGTGCCCTGGAACCACGTCGTGCCGTCGGCGCCCTGGCCCGCGTACGCGTCCGCGCCGGCGAGGTCGGTGAAGAGCCCCACGCCGAGGTCCGCTGCGCCGCGCACGAAGAGCCGCCTCGTGTTGCCAGACTGGGTGACCGCGCCGCCGTACGCGTCGTCGCCCTCTTCCTCGAGGAGGACGCCGGCGCCTTGGGCTTGGCCAGCGCCCTGCGCGGCCGCGAGGGCGTCGTTGGTCACGGTCTGCGCCACGTTGAACTCATACCGGTCGCCGCCGAGGTGGTCCACCAGCACGCCTGCGCCGCCATCGCCGCCCGCGCCCTGCGCGCGCGCCGCCGCGAGGTTGTACGCCAGCTGCGTCGCCGTCACCGTGTAGCTGTCGTTGCCGCCGTCGTCGAGGAGCGCGCCCAGCGCTTCGTTGGCCGCCGAGCCCTGCGCGCCGAGCTGCGCGATGCCAGCGCCGATCTGCAGCGCATCGACGATGTACGCGTCGTCGCCCGCGCGGTCCCACAGCAGGCCGAGCGCGCCGAGGTCGCCCGCGCCCTGCACCTCGACCACGGTCTGACCCTCGATGTCGTGCCACGCGCGCGCCTCGTAAGTGTCGGCGCCGGCCTCGTCCACGAGGGCTCCGGCCCCTCCCACCGCGCCGAGGCCCTGCGCCCACAGGTGGCCCTGGCCGCGCGCGGACGCGAGGTAGTGGTCGTCGCCGCCGCGCTCCAGCAGGAAGCCCGCGCCGTTCCAACCGATGCCCTGCACGAGCTGGTGCACGTGGACGGGCGCCTCGCCCTGGGCCGCGTACGCGTCGTTGCCCCCTTCCTCGACCATGATCGCCACGCCGCCGAGCGAGGCGCCTTGGCCTGCTTGGTGGACCTCGCGGTCCGCGATGCTGGTCAGCGTGTACGCATCGTCGCCCGCGCCGGCGTCGGCGAACACCGCGAGGCCCTGGCTGTCGGCGCCCTGGGCCTGCTGCTGCACGCTCACCGGGCCCTGCTGGCGGGCATCGTAGCGGTCGCGGCCGCCGCCGTCCACGAGGATCGCGACGCCACCGATGGTGCTACCCTGGACGGTCTGGTAATGCACGATGCCCGCGGTGAACGTGTGCGTGGCCAGGTATTGGTCATCGCCTCCGGCGTCCCAGAGCAGGCCGACGCCGTTCACGCCGGACGAGCCTTGCGACCACTGGTCCACCTCCGCGGCCTCGGCCACGGCCTCGTAGCGGTCGTTGCCGCCGAGGTCCAGCACCGCCGCCGCGGCGAGGCCGTTGCCGCAGATGGCAAGGCACGCCGGCATCGGCGCGGCCGCGCCCGCGTTCGTCGCATAGATGTCGTCGCCACCCAGGTCGATGACGAGCAGCTGCGCGTCGGGCGCGATCAGCGCGGAGCCGAGGGAATTTCCGAGGTACGTGTCGGGCCCGGCGCCGCCGACGACGACGAGGCCGTAGGGGTCCTGGAACGCGGGGCCCGGGGCCCGGGGCAACGGCGCGGCGCGCGCGGCGGCCATCGCGGCCTCGGCCGCGTCCGCAATGCGCAGCGCGCCCTGGAACACCGCGGGGAAGTCCGAGGGGGCGGTCGCGCGCGCGACGGCCGCGTGCGTGGCGAGGGCCCCCACCAGCGCCGCGGTCGCCCGCGCGAGGGCGGGGTCCATGCGCGCCTCGGCCTCGCGCATGCGAGCCACCTCGGCGGGCAGCGGCCGTGGGATCCCGTACGCGGCGTAGGCGTCGAGGACCGTGTCCGTGAGGGCGAGGTGGTCCGCGCGTGCCGCGGGTTGCGCAAGCACGCCGCGCAAGGCCGGATGCCACGGAGCCGCGTCGCGCAGCAGAGCCGCTGGCGTGAGTTCGCGCATCGCTGGCAGCCGCGCGGCGAGGCCGCCGTGGTCCGCGCCGAGCAGCGAGGTCCAAGGGACGCCCCGCAAGCCGGTGGAGGGCTCGTGGAGGAACGCGCCGGCGGCCGGCGTCAGCGCCAGGATGGCGACCACGCCTGCTCCGAGGGCCCGCGCTTCCATGCGCCTCGCCG
>DASYRW010000151.1:0-10810 GCA_036003985.1 Thermoplasmatota archaeon | reverse complement strand
GCGCCGTCGCGTTCCACGTCGCGTCGAGCACGATGTCGCGATGGCCGAGCGCGACCTGGAAGGGGAACTCATCGAGCGGTTCCGCGGCCGTGAGGGTGCCGTTCCAGCTGAGGTTCTGCGGCGGCGGGTGGCTGCCCGGCGGCGGGGGCGCGCTGCTCGCGTTGAACCCGCTGAAGGGCAGGCTCACCGGCAGCCGCTCGCCCGTGCGCGCGTTGACGAACACCCACGCGCCCGTTCCCGCCTGGACGCTGGCCGCGGTGACGATCCAGAACGGGTCCGCCGCGTTGCGCCCTTCGCCCCCGCGCGGTGCGAGCGCGTACGCGACGCCGCCGTCGGCCGCGCGAGCCGCGGCGCTGAAGTTGCCGTCGCCGAGGGCCGCGTCGAACGCCGCGACGCTGTCCACGGCCCACTGGACGAGGTCGCCCTCCTCCAGCCCGCTGCGGCCGCGCTGCACCTCCACCGACGCGACGGTGCCGTTGGCGGCCACGAGCACCTCCAGCGTCGCGTTCGTGGTGGGGCTCGTGTAGTGCAAGTACCACTCCCCGGCGCGGCCATCCAGGGCGCGGTCAGGCGCAGGCACCGCGAGCCCTGCCGCAGGGCCGCGGCCGCTGGCGATCCAGCCCTGCGGGAGCGCCGAGCCCTCGCGCGCCTCGATGGCCGCGAGCCCCGCCAGGCGCGCGTCGAGCTTCCACGCTTGCGCGCGCGGCTGGCCGCGGGTCTGGGCCTCCTTGGCCGTCAGCCCGTCCGCGCTCGGGGGGGCCGTGCAGCCCGCGATCAGCGCGCTGAGCAGGACACCCGCGAGGCCGCAGGCGAGGGCGCGGTGCATCGCGCCCGCGACGGCGCACGCAGGCTTCAGCGTATCGGAGCGCGCCCAGGTCCGTCGATGGGCGGCTGGTCTGGCACGCGCGGGCGCCCTCACCGGTACATGCGCTCCAGCGACTCGACGAGCCGCCGCTGCTCCATGGGCTTCCGTGCGCGGTCCTTGAACTGCCGCCGCATCCCGATGAGGGCGCGCACGTGGTCGGCGCGCTCGCCTTCCAGGGCCAAGCCGTCGAGCAAGCCGAGCACGACCGCGTCGCTCTGCTCGACGAGCCGCTCGCAGGCCTGGAAGAGCTCGTTGCCGAACTCCTGCGAGATCGTCTCGTCCACGACCTCGCTGCTGATGCGCAGGCGCTCCACGGTCAGGAAGGCCGTCTGCGCCATGAGGTTGTTCACGCTCGTCAGCAGCGCCAGCTGCTCCACCACCCCGCGCAGCTCGCCGTCGCTCGTGCGCGGGCGCGATGGGCGCGTTCGCTTCGCCTTGCTCCGCCTGGCTCCCCGTTTCGCCGCCATCGCCTCGCCCCGCGGGCATGTCGCCGAGGGGTGTTAAGCCTTGCCCGCGCTCGCCGGGACGCGCACGAGGAGCACGTGGCACGGCGCCTGCCGCGCGAGGCTCGCGGTGCCGCGGCCCTTGAGGCTCGACGCTGGCAGGGCCGGCACGACGAGCACGTCGTGGTGCGCCGCTTCCTTCAGGATCTCCTCGTGGGGCCGGCCGATCTCGCCCTTGGCGCGCGCTGCGAGGCCCTGCTTGCGGGCGATGTCGAGGCCTCGCGCGAGCACGCGCTGGCTGCTCGCCTCGCTCGGCAAGACCTCGTCCTCCTCGTCGGCCTCGAACGTTTCCGCGACGTACGCGGGATCGGCGGTCGCCTCGAAGCCCTCCTGCATGACCGCGAGCAGCGTGACCTCGAGCTTCGGCACCGCACGCAGCATGGCCAGGCCGTGTTCGAGGGTGGCGTAGCCGAGGGCCGTGCCGTCCAGGGGAACTAGGGCGCGCATGACCCCGCATGGCGCCGCGGACCCAAGAACGTCAGCCTGACGGCGGCTCGCCCGACCCCCCTGTTTCGGGTGCAAGTGTTGCTGGCGACGGCCGGACGGATGCCGAGAATCCGCGCCTGCGCCAAAGCGACCATCCACAAACATTAAGGACCGACTCTCCCACCGCAGCCCGATGGGCTGGGGGCGTCCGCTCACGCTGGCCGCGATGCTTCTGCTGCTAGCGCCAGCGGTCGCGGCTGCGCTGCCGGACCCCGCCAACCTGCTCCGCCCCGCTGGCTCCGCCACCTCCTCGGCCCCGGAGGTTCCCACGATCCCAGGAGCGTCGCCCGACGTGCCCGACGAGGCCGCCGCGGCGCCGCGTGACCTGCTCGCGCTGCTCGCCGGCGCGGTGGGCGCCGTGGGCGGCGGCCTCGCGTCGGTGGCGGGCGCCATCGCGGGGGCAGGGGCCGGCATCGCCAACGCGCTCCTCGCGCTCCTCGGCGCCATCGCCGGCGCGATCGCGGCGGGCGCTGGCGCACTGCTCGGCGCGGTCGCCGCGGCGGTCGGCGCCCTCGCGGCCATGGTCGCGGCCTTCCTTGGCGCCATCACCAGCGGGGCAGGACGCGCCGCCGCGCGCCTCGCGCAAGATCCGCGGCCCCTGGGCCACGTCGCCGTCGGCTCGGCCGTGCTGGGCCTCGAGGGCCTCGCGCGCGTGCGCGGCTTCGCGCCCTTTTCTGCCCTCTACTCGCGCCTCGCCGACCACGAGCTGCTGACCAACGACGCACGGCGCCGCATCTACGACTTCGTGCAAGCCATGCCGGGCGCCCACGTGAGCCAGGTCTGCAGCGCCATGGGCCTGGGGTGGGGCACCACCGTCTACCACCTCAACAGGCTGCGCGACGGCCAGCTGCTGAGCGCGCGCCGCGTGGGCAACCAGCTCTGCCACTTCGTCAACGGCTCCGCCCACACGCCCGACGAGCAGCGCGTCCTCGCGGCCACCAAGGCCCCCAAGGCCCAGGCGATCGTGGACTACCTGAAGCTCCGCGGCCCGAGCACGCAGCACGCCATCGCGGCCGAGCTCGGCATGAGCAGCGCGCTGGTGAGCTGGCACGCGAAGCGCCTCGAAGAGCTCGGCGTCGTGGAGCGCATGCGCACCGGCCGCGCCTGCGTGCTGACGCTGCGCCCGCCCGCGCGCACCGCCACCCGCCCCGCGCCGCCCGCCTTGCCGGCCGCGCCGATGGCCGCGTGACGTCCCGAAGGGTTCTTGGCCCCGCCCGCCGCATCCGCGGCCGTGGCCCACGCCCACGCGCAAGGCCAGGCGTCCCGCGGCCCCGAGCGCATGCGCAGCCTGCGGGTGGCCCTCGTGGTCAGCCTGGGCTTGCTCGTGGCCAAGCTGCTCGTGTACAGCGGCACGGGCCTCATCGTCGTGTTCGCCGAGGCGCTGCACTCCCTCACCGACGCGCTCGGCACGGCGTTCCTCATCATCGCGGCGCGGCTGAGCGCCAAGCCCCCCGATGAGGAGCACCCCTTCGGCCACGGCCGCGGCGAGAACCTGGCCGGCATCGTCGCTGCCCTCCTGTTCGTCATGCTGGTCGCCACCGACTTGGTCAACGAGGCCGTCGGCGCGCTCCGCACGCCGCGCGCGGCCCCTCACCAGCCTGAGCTCGCGCTGGTGGTGCTGGGCGCGAGCGCGCTGGTCATGCTGTACCCCTTGCTGCTGGCGCGGCGCGACATGGCCAAGCACGGTGGCGTGGTGCGCGCCCAGGCGGTGGAGAGCCTCAACGACATCCTCGGCGTCGGCGCGGCCTGCGCGGGCATCGTGGCGGTGCTGGCGGGCTATCCCCAGGCCGACGCCCTGGCGGCGCTGGCGGTCGCGGTCATCATCGTGTACAACGCCATCGGCCTGTTCCGCGCCAACCTGCCCTACCTCGTCGGCGGCTCGCCGCCCCACGAGTTCTACGAGCGCGTCGAGACCACCGCGAAGCAGGTGAAGGGCGCGCTCGGCGTGCACAGCATGGCCGCGGAGTACATCGGGCCCACCCAAGTCCACCTCGACCTGCACCTGACCGTGCGCGCCGACATGACCATCGACGAGGCCGACCGCCTCGCGCACCGCGTTCGCGACAAGCTCGAGGCCGAGCTCGAGGACCTGGGCCATGTGACCATCCACTTCTGCGCGCAGAGCGGCCAGCGCCGGCGCCTCGGGCGCGACGCCGAGAGCCGGCGCGCGACGGACCATTAGCGCGCGACGGGCCAACCTTCATAGGCCCGACGCGGGTTCGCCGCGCGTGGCTAGCGCCGCGCTGCGCCGCGCCATCGGGGTGCAGGCGCTCAGCAACCTCGGCCTGAGCAGCGCGGGCCTCTTCATCCCGCTCTTGGCCCACGAGCTGGGCGCGAGCGACCTCGAGCTCGGCTTCATCGGCGCTGGGTTCGGCGCGGCGTTCTTCGCGAGCGCGTGGACCTTCGGCCGCCTCGCGGACCGCGGCCGGCGCCTCGCGGTGGTGCGGGCTGGCTTGCTGGCGAGCGCGCTCGCCGCGCCGCTGCACATGCTCGCGACCGACCCCGCGACCCTCGCGCTGGCGCGCGCGCTGTTCGGGTTCGCTGCTGGGGTGTACCCCGCCGCGCTCATCGCCTATGCCTACGACGCGCAGCGCCGGCCTGGCCGCTTCGCGGGCTGGGGCGCCCTCGGCTGGGGCATCGGGACGCTCCTCGCGGGGCTGCTCGGCACGCACCGCGAGATCTTCGCGCTGGCTTCGCTGGCCATGGCCGCGAGCTTCGTGCTCGCGCTCCGCCTGCCGCCCCGGCCCGAGGTGCGCGTGCGCGTGCCGTGGCTGCCGCGCGAGGTGATCCGCAACAACGCCCCGGCGTACGTGGCCATGCTGCTGCGGCACACCGGCGCGGCCGCCGTGTGGATCATCTTCCCGCTCTACCTGCAGCAGCTCGGCGCGACGCCGCTGTGGATCGGCGTGCTCTACTTCCTCAACACCGGCTCGCAGTTCGTGTTCATGGGCTTCCTCGACCGCTACCGCCCCGCGCCGCTCGTGGTGGGCGGCCTCGTGGCGAGCAGCGTGGTGTTCATGCTGTTCTACGTCGCGCCGGTGTGGTGGCTGCTCGTGCCGGTCCAGCTGCTGCTGGCGTTGTCGTGGGCGCTGCTCTACGTGGGCGCGCTGGCGTGGGTGATGGAGCGCAACGTCGAGCGCGCCACGTCCACGGGGCTCCTGCAGAGCACCACGAGCCTCGCCAACGTCCTGGGCCCCGCGCTCGGGGGTGCGGTGGCGCACGCGGCCGGCTACGACGCCACGATGGTGCTCGCGTCGTTCCTGAGCCTCGCGGCGGTGCCGGTCTTCCTCGCCAGCGCGAAGCGCGCGGCGAGCCGGCGCTCGGCGGGCGACGTGGTCGTGCCGCCGGCGACGCGCTAGCCCACGCGCGTCGTGCTCTCGATGCCTCGCACGAGCGCGAGCAGCGCCGCGTTCAGCGGCGCGCTCGTGCCCGCGCCCCGCGCCGCCGCGACGATCGCGCCGCAGAGGCTGTCGATCTCGGTGCGCCGGCCGCGCTCGACGTCCTGCAGCATGCTGCTCTTGTTCGGCGCGGTCATGCGCGCGACCATGCGCGCGCGCTCGACGAGGTCGCCCTCGGGCAGCGCCACGCCCGCCGCGAGCGCCGCGTCGCGCGCCTCGGCCACGACCGCCTCGAGGAGCGCTTTGAGCCCGGGCTGCTCCAGGAGCTGGCCATTGGGCAGGCCCGTGATGGCGGTGAGCGGGTTGATGCCCGCATTGACGATCGCCTTGGCCCAGATCTCGGCCTCGATGCGGTCCGTGGCGTCGGTCGCGAGGCCGGCGCCGGTGAGCGCCTCCGCGAGCTCGCGCGCGAGGGGCAGCGCGGCAGGGCTCACGCCGCCGACCTTGGTGTAGCCCACCCCCGCGTGATGGACGTGGCCTGGCTCGACGAACGTGACGCCATGGGTCGTCACGCCCCCCAGCGCGAGGACGTCGCCGGCGGCGGCGCGCACGTGCTCCAGGTTGCCCAGGCCGTTCTGGAGGCTGAGCACGGCCGTGTGCGGCCCGAGCAACGGGCGCGCGTCGCGCAGCGCGCGCTGGGTGTCGTAGGCCTTCGTGGTGAGCATGAGCACGTCGGGCGTGCTGGCCTCCGCCCCGCTGAGCGCGACGCCCGGGCGAGCGACGAGCTGGGTCGCGCCCGTGATGCGCAGGCCCGCGGCGCGCACCACCTCGAGGTGCTCCTTGCGGCCCACCAAGGTCACGTCGTGCTGCCGGCTCAGCAGGCCGCCGACGAGGCTGCCGAGGGCGCCCGCGCCCATCACGACGACCTTCACAGCTCCACCTTCCGCGTCGCGGCCCCGGCGAGCAGCGCCTCGGCGCGCGCGCGGGCCTCGCCCTCCGCTGGCGCCAAGCGGGGCAGCGCGCGCGCCTCGCCCTCGGCCAACGACACGCCGACGCGCGCCGCGAGCTGCTGCACCATCGCAGGCTCGAGGGCGAGCAGCGGGCGGAACACCGGCATGGCGATGGTGCGATCGAGGGGCGCCAGGGCCATCGCGTCGAGGAAGCGGTCGCCCACCACCACCGCGCCACCGCCGCGCCGCCGCGCGCGCGCCTCCAGCAGCGCGAGCACGAGCGCGCGCTCCTCGGGCCCTGCGTCGACCTCGGTCAGCTCGAGCCCTGGCGCCCACGGCGCAAGGGCCTTGGCGAGGGCCTCGCCGAGCCCGCGCGGCGCGAGCAGGTCCACGCGGCAGCCGCGCTTCATCACCAGCCAAGCCGCGAGCGCGTCGCGCGGCTCTGCGACCCAAGCGGCGACGCGGCCCTCGCTTCCCAGGGGCAGGCCTCCCGGGCCCGGGACGCGCTCGAAGGCGATGAACGCCTCGGGGCCGCGCACCTCCACGAACACCTCGGCGTCGGGCTCGTCCAGGTCCACGCTCAGGCCGCGCGCGCGGTGCTGCTCCAGGATCGCGGCCCCGAGGGCGCGCGCGGCGTCGTTGCTCGTGTAGCCTGGCTCCCCGCTCCGGCGGGGCCGAACCGCGAAGGTCGCACCGTCGGGGATCCGCGAGGCCTCGCGCGCAACGACCTCCGCAAGGCCGGACAGCTCGCTCGACGTGCGCAGCGCCGGGCTGAAGCTCACGACGCCGAAGGTGTGGGCGAGCGCATCGCGGCCGGCGGCTTCGGGCGCCTCCACGAAGAGCCGACCCCAAGGATGCTCGACGCGGCCCTCGGCGCCGCGGGCGCGCAGCGCGAGCGCGATGTTGTCGGCGAGGAGCCGCTCGAAGCGCCGCCGCACGGGCGGGGACTTGATGCCGATCTCGCCGTAGCGCACCAGGAACAGGGCCGTGCCCATGGCGCGGCCCCATGCAGGCAGGGCATGAAAAGCTTGCCGCCGCTCAGGCGGTCACGGTGCCGAGCCGCGTGAGCAGGGAGCGCAGCACGTCGGCCTCCTCGCGGGTGAGCGCGCCGTCGCCGCCGCGCATGAGGACCCTCTCCGTCTCGAGGATCCGCGCCGCCAAGCCCGCGATGCGCGCGCGCTCGACCCAGGCGCGGCCGCGGAGGCGAACCATCGGGGATGCCATGCGCTGCCATCCCGGCGCAGGGTCCATAAGGCTGCCGGAGCCGTTGGGGGCGTCGCCGAACGCGTGTCCGGGGCGGTGCGGCAAAAGGCCAAAACCCCTACCCGATGAGCTCGCCGCAGCAGCGACACTTGCTACCGTACCACACGGGCTCGTTGACCGTCGGCGGCGGGCCGTGGCAGAGATGGGTGGGCATCCCGCTGCCCTGCTTCTCGTACTTCGTCATCGGGTGGCCCTTCAGCACGTGCGAGTGCACCATCGTCCGCGCATGGCGGGCGACGCGCATCAGGCTTTGGTCCGGGGAGGTGAAATAGCCGCGCGCCCATCGCCGGCCCATGCTGCCCCGGGCGCTCGCCGCGGTCGCGCTCGTCCTCGTCGCCGGCTGCACCTCGGACGAAGGGCCTGGCCCCGACACGGGCGTGATGGGGCGCGCGATGGCGGGGCCGCAGTGCCCCGTGCAGCGCGAGCCCCCCGACCCCAGCTGCGCCGACCAGCCGTACCAGGGCCGTCTCGTGGTCACCACCGCCGACGGCGCCACCGCCATCCACGAGTTCGATACCGACGCCCAAGGCAGGTTCCGCGTCGGGCTCCCCGCGGGCGACTACGCGATCCGCTCCGCGGCGGCCAACACGCTCCCGCGCTGCGCGAGCGACGGGCCCTTCACGGTCGTGGACCACGCCATGACCGAGGTCATGGTCCAGTGCGACACGGGCATCCGGTAGCTACATCGCCTCGAGGCGCCGGATGCGCTCCTTCAGCGGCGGGTGGGTGCTGAAGACGCTGTCGAGCTCGGTGTGCACCCACGGGTTCTCGATGTAGAGCGACGCGGCGGTGCGCGAGCCTTTCGGGTCGTCGGGCAGGTCGCCCGCGATCTTGCGCAGCGCGCCCACCAGCCCAGGCGGATTGCGCGTGAGCTGCACGCCCGTCGCGTCGGCGAGGTACTCGCGGCGGCGCTTCATGGCCAGGTAGACGAGCCGCGAAAAGATGGGCGCGAGCACGAGCAGCACCAGCGCCAGGATCAGCAGCAGGCCCGCGCCGCCGCCCTTGCCGCGGCTGCCCCTGCTGCGCCCGCCCCACCACAGCGCGCGCAGCGCGATCTCGCTCAGCAGCGCGATGGTGCCCACCACGCCGATGGTGATCGTGGCGAGCAGGATGTCGCGGTTGAGCACGTGGCCCAGCTCGTGGCCGATGACGCCCTGCAGCTCCTCCTGGTTGAGCTGCTCGAGCGCGCCCCGCGTGACGCAGACGACGGCGTTCTCGGGCTTCGTGCCGGTGGCGAAGGCGTTGATGTCGCGGCTCTCCTGCACGTAGACCTTCGGCGGCGGGCTCACGCCGGCCGCGATGGCGACCTCCTCCACGCGCTGGATCAGCAGCTTCTCCTCGCGCACGCTCGGGTTGGCGGGCCGCGCCTGCGTCGCGGCGAGGACCGCATCCACGCTGAAGCTCGCGCTCACGCCGATGTACAAGGCCGCCGCGACGAGCGCGATGGGCAGCGCCACGAGCAGCGGCAAGCCGATGGCGAAGGCCACGGCCTGGATCACCAGCCACAGCAGGGCGAACATCAAGGCAACGACCAGCACCGTGGCGCGCTTGTTGCGCGCGATCTCGTCTTCGAACGCCATGGTCTCAGAAGGAAACCTTCGGGACCTCGCGCGCCGCGGGCGGAGCCTCCAGCACGGGCCGCTCCTTCTTGTCGAAGGCGCGCGCGTAGATGACGCCCGGGAAGGTCTCGACGGTGTTGTTGTAGTCGGTGACCGCGTCGTTGTAGTGCTGGCGCGCGAAGGCGACGGTGTTCTCGGTGTGCGTCAGCTCGTCCTGCAGCTGCAAGAAGTTCGTGTTGGCCTTCAGCTGCGGATAGTTCTCCGCCACCGCGAAGAGCGTCTTGAGCGTGCTGGTCAGCATGTTGTCCGCGGCCATGCGCCCCTCGGGGGAGGTCGCGCCCATCAGGGCGGCGCGGGCCTTGGTGACGTTCTCGAACACGGACTTCTCGTGGGCCGCGTAGCCCTTGACGGTCTCGACCAAGTTGGGAATGAGGTCGGCGCGGCGCCGGAGCTGGACGTCGATCTGCCCCCACGCGTTGTCGATGCGGTTCTCGAGCCTGATGATGCGGTTGTACGTGCCGAGGATCCACGCGGCCAGCGCGAGGATGATCACGAGCACGAGGACGAGCACGATGAGGTCGGCCAGCGCCATGGGCGGTCGAAGGGCTACGATGCGTCCAGCGCATCAGCTTTGCGCTTGCGCGGGTTGCGCAGAGCGCCCCGCAGCAGAGGAATGGCACCAGGAGGGGCCGCGCCCTCCTGGGAGGTTTTTTCGTGGGGGGTCCAGGGCGCGCGAGCGCCCGCCCGAGTGCGGGGGTGAGGATTTGAACCCCAGAATGCCTTCGCAACTAGGACCTCAACCTAGCTCCTTTGACCAGGCTTGGATACCCCCGCGGGGCCTTGGGCCAGGGCGAAGCCTGCACGCCCGGGCAGGGCCGCAACCGCGTGCTCCTTCTTAAAGGCCGCGCCCCACCCAAGCAGGAGCGGGCGACGGCGGCAGCACCGCGCCCGCCAGCCACCACGCGAGCGCCAGCAGCGCGACGGTCGCCAGCGCGACCACGGGCAGGAAGGGGTACGCGTCGCCCTTGCGCAGGCCGCGGCCCAGCGGCAAGCTGAGGCCCTTCATGAGCAGCCAGAACAGCACGATCGCGCCCGGCTGCAGCAGGCTCGCCGCCGCGGCCATCGCGGCCACATCCGCGCGCGCGAGGCGGAACACCACGCCGATGCGGTGCCAGCTGAGCAGGCTCAGCGCGAGGATGAGCCCCCACTTCAGGAGCAGGGTCGGATCGGGCTGGAAGCCCGCGCGCCAGAAATCGAGCGCGGCCATGACGCCAGCAAAGACCAGCCAGACATCCATGAACTCCTTCTGCGCCGCCATGTGCTTCAGGTCGCTGAGGCTCGCGACCGCAAAGGAGCCGAGCAGGAAGAACAGGCCGTAGACCTGCAGCACGCTCAGGTTGAGCGCGAAGAGCTCGACGGGGCTGGGCAGGGCCACAGCCGCGGAGCGCGTGCTTGCGCCTTAGCGCGTTCGCTTTGGTCAAGCCTTGGGCGCCGCCGCCGGCGCCTGCTCCATGCCCTCGGCCAAGCCGGTCTCGAAGCCCTTCAGCTTGTCCTTCAGGGCCGCGATGGCGCGCACGACCACTTCCTTGGCAGGCAGCGCGCCGTCGGTCTCGACCTTCATGATGAACTTGTCCCTGCGGAGCGCGACGCGGATGTGGTCCTTGCACATCTTGAGGGCGTCGGGGCCGAACTTGTAGGCCTCCGCGTCCTTGAGGCGCACCTGGCCGTTCTCGTACGCGAACACGGCCGGCGCGAGGCGCGCGCAGGCGCCGTCCTCCGGGCAGGTGGGGCTCAGCAATTCGACGACCGGGTACTGCTTGTAGCCCACCGCGGTCACGGGCTGCCA
>DASYRW010000150.1:0-1922 GCA_036003985.1 Thermoplasmatota archaeon | reverse complement strand
AACGCGTCGAGCCGCTGCTCCCAGAGGATGCGGTACTGGACGATCCACGAGAAGGCCGTGGACAGCGGCTGGGCCTTGAGGGCGCAGCGGCGCACGCGGCCGTCGGGGGTCTGCTCCAGCAGGCCAGCTTCCTCCAAGATGCGCAGGTGCTTCGAGATGGCTGGCAGGGACACGTCGTGCGGCGCGGCGAGGTCGCCGACCGTGCAGTCGCCCTCCGCGAGGCGCTGCAGCATGGCGCGCCGGATGGGGTGGGCGAGTGCTTGGAACACCGCGTCGAGCTGCGCGTCGCGTCCCTTAACCATCTGGTTAAGCATAGCGCGCGGAACACTTAACCTTTTGGTTAACCTTGTCCGAAGCTCACACCATCACAGCTCCGAGATGCGAAAAGATGGAGACATGTCAAACGCCGCGAAGGTCGAGGTCCGCGCCGAGGAACCGCGCGTAGCCAGCGGCCGCGCGGGCGAGCGCCTCGCGCTCCGCGGCGTCGAGGGGCACGAGCGGTTTGCACGCGACCTTCACCGTCGCGCCCGCGAGCGTGCGCGTCCACAGCCCGACCACTTGGCCGTCGAGCGCGAGCGTGGGGCTCAGCAGCCCCGCCGCGGGCGGGACCTTGCGCGGCGGGATGCGCGCGAGGCTCGGCGCGCGGTCCTGGTAGGCCACGAGCAGCTCGTCGAAGGCCGAGAGCAGATGCGCGCGCCCTTGCGGAGCGGGCCTCGCGGGCCGTGGCGGCGCGACGCGCGCGAGGGCGGCCCGCGCGTCGGTGAGCGACACGCCGGCCCACCACGCGAAATCGCGGTCCGACGCCGGCGCGTGGCTGCGCAGGTAGCGGCGCGCCAGCTCCGCGAGCGGGTCGGTGGGCGGAGGCGCGGGGCGCGGCACCCATTCTTCGAGGAGCACGAACGTGGACCGCGCGCCTTCAAGCGGGCCGAGGCAGAGCGTGCCCTCCATGGCCAAGTGCGCGAGGATGTGGATGCCCCGCTGCCCACGCGGCGACACGCCCCTGCGCTCCAGCGTCGCGTACGCCGCGGGCCGCGTCGTGCGCCCTCCGCCGCGCAGCGCGCGCCGCAGCACGGAGCGCCCGCGGTCGATGTCGCGCATCCCAAGGCCGAGCGCGCGGTAGCGGCCCGCGTTGCCGCGCAGGAGGCGCGGCGCGAGCCGTGCCAGCATCCAGGCCGCGTCCTCGGCCGGCACGAGGTGCAAGGTGCGGCGCATCGGCCACGTGCGGACGATGTCGCCGCGGTCGAGCGCGCGCAGGACCGCGTCCCGGCGCGGCGCGCGCGTGCGCTGCGCGACGGCCCAGAGCGCGGCGGGCACATCCTGGGCCTGCACAGCGCCCATCCAGCGCACGACCTGGCCCGGACCCGCGAGCTTGCCGCCGGCGAGCCGCTGCCGCACGAGCCGCTCGCGTGCGATGCTCCGCATGGCTGGCCGCGGCACGGCGCGCGCGCCCTTCAGGGTTTCGCCGCGCCGCCGCCGAACACCTGCGCGGCTTGGCCTTCATCCCACAGCGAGGCCCCGCCCCACAAGCGGCCCGCGACGAGCTCACGTCGGTCCGGCGTGCCCTTCGCGTCTTGCACGCAAGCGCCGGTGCACACGTCGACGAAGGGCGCCCACGCGGTGCCATCGGGTGCGATGCGCACGTCGAGGAAGTCGCCGAAGCCCGGGCAGTTCACGGCTTGGCACAGGCCGCGCACGAGCGGGTCGCCCGGCGGGTTGAGCTGGCTGGTGAAGAACAGCGGGTCCGCGCTCGACGCGTCCGCGCTGGTGGTGAGGTAGCCGTTCCAGGTGGTGTTCTCGTAACCCGTGATGGTCGGGTTTGTCACGAGGCACATGTCCTGCCCGCATTTCGGCTGGGGCCACGGTTGGCCCGGCGAGTCCGTGCTCCCCAAGTACGCGAGCGCGATGCGCCCCGTGCCGCCCAC
>DASYRW010000149.1:0-1904 GCA_036003985.1 Thermoplasmatota archaeon | reverse complement strand
CGGCGCTCCTCTGGACGGCGCTGCTGACCTGGCCCCTGATGACTGCGGTACAGCTGATGTGCTCCCGGGTCGGTATGGTGACCGGCCGGGGACTGGTGGGCGCGCTGCGTCAGCGGCTCCCCAGCCAGGTCATCCTGATCGGCGCGGTGGGGTTGCTCGCCGCCAATACCATCAACATCGGCGCGGACCTCTCGGCCATGGCCGACGCAGCCGATCTCTTCACCGGCCTCAACTCCCACCTGTGGGTCCTCCTGTTCGGAGCTGGAATTGCCTGGGCGACGGTGCGGCTCCGCTATGCGGTGCTTGCGCGGGCGCTCAAATGGCTCACCCTCGCGCTGCTGGCCTACGTGGTATGCGCGATTTACGTCGGGCCGGACTGGGGCGAGGTCGCGCGCGCCACGTTCCTGCCGTCCCGCCCGCGTGGCTCGATGTGGAGCACGCTGGTGGCTATTCTGGGAACCACCATCAGCCCGTATCTCTTCTTCTGGCAGGCATCGCAGGAGGTCGAGGAAGAGCGGGCCCAAGGCCGGCGGACGGTGCAGGACCGCCAGGGGGCGAGCACCAACGAGATCCGGATGCGCACGGTCGACGTGCTGGCGGGAACCTTCGCGTCCAATCTGGTGATGTACTTCATCATCCTCACCACCGCGATCACGCTGCACCAGCACGGGATCATCGGCATTACGACCTCGCGGGAGGCCATGGTGGCGTTGGAGCCGATCGCGGGTCGCTTCGCGTCCGCGCTCTACGCGTTCGCCATCATCGGGGTCGGTTTCCTTGCCGTGCCGACGCTGTCCGGCTCTGCCGCGTACGCGCTGGCGGAATTGTTTCACTGGCGGGATGGCCTGGACCTCCGGCTGCAGCAGGCGCCGGCATTTTACGGGGTGGTGCTGCTCGCCTCACTCGGCGGCGTCGCGATGGATTTTTTCAATCTCGACCCGATCGGAGCGCTGTACTGGTCGGCCGTGATCAACGGAGTGCTCGCGCCGTTCCTGCTCGCGGGCGTTCTCCTCGTGGCAAGCGACAGCCACGTGATGGCGCTACAACCCAGCTCCCTGCTGGCGCGGGGGGTTGTGCTGCTGACCATCCTCTGCATGACCGCGGCGGCGGTGGGGATGTTCGTGCACTAGCGTTGACCCCCTCAGGGGCGGCCGCTACAATGGGGCGCCCGCTCGAACGGCAACTCACAGCACCAGGCGGTCCTGCGCATGGCGTCGGTCTATATCAACGAGCTGGGACGGCACGTGGGCGAGACCGTCACCGTGCGCGGCTGGGTCGTCACCACTCGTTCGAGCGGCAAGATCGCCTTTTTGGTCGTTCGCGACGGGACTGGACAGCTGCAGGCGGTCTTTGCCCGTAAGGAGGTCCCCGAAGCGGTCTGGGAAGCTTTCGGGACCCTGACCCAGGAAACCTCGGTCGCGGTGAGCGGGTTGGTCCGCGAGGATGCCCGTGCGCCCGGCGGCTACGAGCTGACGGCGAGCGCGCTCGAGATCCTAGGACCCTCGCCGGACTTTCCTATCACGCCGAAAGAACACGGGACCCAGTTCCTGTTCGAGCATCGTCATCTCTGGCTACGCAGCCGGCGCCAGGTGGCGATCGCGAAGGTGCGCCACGCGGTCATCCAGGGCATGCACGATTTCTTCGACCAGCGCGGCTTTACTCATGTCGACACGCCGATCCTGACGGGTTCGATCGGAGAGGAGGCCGGTGAGCTTTTTGCCGTCGATTACTTCGACCTCGGCAAAGCGTATCTGGCGCAGACGGGCCAGCTTTACGTCGAAGCCGCGGCGGCGGCGCTCGGCAAGGTGTACTGCTTCGGCCCCACCTTTCGCGCGGAAAAATCCAAGACCCGGCGCCACCTCACGGAGTTCTGGATGGTCGAGCCGGAAGTGGCCTTCAACGAT
>DASYRW010000148.1:0-17766 GCA_036003985.1 Thermoplasmatota archaeon | reverse complement strand
TTCGTCGCGTCGTAGTACGCGATGAGGGGCAGGAGGTCGGTGCCGATCGCGATGCCGGGGAACTTGCCCGTGTCCCCGGTGCCGTCCACCGTGACGACGGTCTTGACCCCGCAGTCGGAGCGGCTGCAGTGCGCGACCTTCAGGTCTCCGCCGGCCCCGTCGTAGAACGCGGTGATGGGGTAACCGTCGTCGCCGAGGGTCGTGCTCATCGCGCCGAGGGTGCCGGTGCTGCTCGCGAGCGTTGCCTTCTTGTTCGCGCGGGGCACGCTGGAGCCGATGCCCGCGCCCGGTGGCGAGCACACGACGTAGCCCTGCGCGTCCACGCCCGAGACTAGGCTGCCCACCTCGCACGACGTGGCGTGGATGCCGCCCAGGGCGCCCGCGGTGGGCGTGGCGAGGGCGAGCGTGCCCGCGGCCGTGACGGGCCCGCCGGTGAGGCCCTCGCCGGTGCTCACGCTCGTCACGGTGCCCCCGCTGTTCGCGTCGCTCGCGCAGGCCCACGTGCCCGACGTGCCCGCCTTCAGGATCTGGCCGCTCGCGCAGCCGAGGACGGAGAACGCCGTGCCCGAGAGGGTGAGGCCGTTGCCGGCGCTGTAGAGGGTATTCGCGTCCGCGCCGCAGGTGACGGTGCCGTCCTGGTTGATGACGCGCACGTAGTTGCCGGCCGCGCACGAGCCCGTCACGCGCTGCTGGACGGGGTCGCAGCTCCAGGTCGTGCCGGTGAACTCCCAGCCTTCGTTCGCCCCGCATCCGGTCGTGCTGAGGCCGATGGCGGTGCCGCTCACGCTGATGGGCAGCGTGCCCGAGTACGTGTTCGACGCGTCGGCGCCGCACGTGACGCTCCCGTCCTGGGCGATGGCCCGCACGTAGTTGCCGGCACCGCACGTGCCGAGGACGCGCGCCTGCGTGGCGCCGAAGTTCACCGAGAGCGCCACGTCGCCGTTCAGCCCGCCGCCGCTGAGCCCGGTGCCCGCGCTCACGCCCGTGATGTCGCCGATGCCGCAGCCGGGAGAGGCCTGGTTCGCCAGGCACACGGTCCACCCGTTGAAGTTCAGCCCCGTGCTGGGATCTCCCGCCAGCCGGCCCGCGGGGAAGGCGATGCCGCGGCCGGCTTGGAACGCGAGGTCACCCGTCATGGTGTCGCCGCACTCGTCCACTGCCGCCGGCACGTCGAAACCGCCCGCGCACGTGTTCGACGGGATGAGCTCGGTCCCGGGGGCGGGGCCCGTGATGGCGGCGAGCACCGGGCTCGCGACGAGCGTTCCGAGCACGAGCGCGCCGAGCAGCCTGCGTTGTCCGAGCATGACCTTGCCTCCGATGCCGGCCCAGGCCCGGCGCGGGGGATAAGCGACGCGCGCCATGTGGCGCACACCCTTCATGAGGCGCGGGGCCTGCTCCCGCCTGCGCCGCGGGGCGCGCGGAGGAAAGGCCATGATGGGCGAGCCGCATGGGGCGGGCATGGGCGACCGGGCGCGGCAGCCTGTGGACTACGACGGCCTCGCGGAGTTCCTCGACGCGCTGGCCTACCCGGTGCGCCTCGAGCTGCTCGACAAACTGCGCTTCCCCCACACCCTGGCCGAGATCAAGCTCTCGCCGCGCCGCGTCGAGCCAGGGGGCAACCCGCAGCGCGCGGCGTCGAAGTCCACGGTGCGCGACCACCTGCACAAGCTCGTCGAGGCCGGCTTGGTGCGTGAGGAGGAGGTCCCGCAGGCGGGCAAGCTCGTGCCGCGGTACGAGGCGAACCCGCAGCGCATGTACGCGCTGAGCGAGGACCTGCGCCGGCTCACCGTGCGCTACGCAGGGCGCGGGCCGGGCCGCGACGCGACGGGCACCATCGACCCTTCCGTGCCGCCCCCCCCGAAGTTGCGCGGCCCGCGCCTCGTGCTTGTCCATGGCGTGTACGAGGGCAAGACCTTCCCCCTCGACGCAGCGACGCGGCGGGATGGGGCCTGGATCGTCGGCCGCCGGCACGGCATCGCCGTCGGGCTCGACTACGACCCGTACGTGAGCCTGGAGAACTCCGCCATCGCGGAGCGCGGCGGGGCGTACGCGCTGACCGACCTGAAGGGCAGCAAGAACGGCACCTCGCTGAACTGGGGCCCCCTCGCGCGCGGCGCGTCCGAGCCGCTCGCGTCGGGCGACGTCATCGGCGTGGGGCGCTCCCTGCTCGTCTTCCGCGCGTCCTGACCTCGGCGCGCGTCCCCGCGTCCAGCGCCCGCTCCAGCGCCTCGCGCATCTCAGCCGCCGAGGCGAAGCGCTCCGCCGGCGCCGGGTCCAGGGCCTTCGCGAACCACGCGGTGAGCCCGGGAGGGCCGCGCCAGGCCGTGGGGAACGCTCGCCCCCGCGCCGCGCGCAGCTGGACCTCGACCGCGCTCTCGCCGGGCCGCGGCTGCAGGTACGGCTGGCCCGTGCATGCCTCGTAGAGCGCCGCGCCCGCGCTGAACAGGTCGCTCCGCACGGTCGCGACGCGGCCCTTCGCCTGCTCGGGGCTCATGAAGCGCACCGTGCCCACCGCCTCGCCATCGCCTCCGCCGACCGTGGTCTCGAAGCCGCGGATGTGCGCCACGCCGAAGTCGGCGAGCTTGGCCTGCCCGTCCCGGCCGAGCAGGATGTTGCCCGGCTTGACGTCGCGATGGACCAAGCCTGCGGCGTGCACCGCTTCCAGGCCGTGCAGCGTGCCGAGGGCCACGTCGCGGAACTCCCCCGGAGCGAGCGGCCCGCGGGCCAGGCGATCCGCGAGGGAGCCGCCCTCCATGTGCTCCATGACGATGAACGCCTGGTCGCCCACCTGCTGCAGGTCGAGGAGCGTCACCACGTTGGGATGGTGCACGGCGGCGATGGCCTGGGCCTCGCGCAGGACGACCTGCAGCCCGTCGGGCGTGGGCACGGGGGAGCGGTACGACTTCAGCACGACGTCGCGGCGCACGACCTCGTCGCGGCACAGGTAGGTGGCGCTGTGGCTCAGCGTGCCGAGCTCGCGCAGCACGCGGTAGCGGTCGAGGAAGAAGCCGCCGGGCTCGAGGCGGTGCGCCGACGGTCGCTCGCCCGCGGCGCGCAGCATGTACACCATGGCGGCGTGCTCCTGGTCCGACACGCCGAGCTCCGCGCGCAGCGGGCGCAGCCGGTCCCACAGCTCCGGGCCTTGCAGGCCGCTCGCCAGCTCCCCCTGCATCGCGGCGCGGTACGGGCCGAGCCGGCGGTCCGGGTCGGCCGCGTCCCAGGCGCGTCCCCCGACGAACACGATGTAGACCGCACCCCCCGCGAACGCCAGCCCGAGCAGGACGCCGAGGCCGAGGCCGAAGGGCGAGCCGGCGAAGCCGAGGGCCGTCACGCTCGTGACGGGGAGGAAGCCCGCGCCGAAGACCACGGCGGCGACCACGGCTGTGGCCCTCACCCCCAAGCGCTCCCCGCCGAACGCACCATACCCGTGGACGACGTAGAACGGCGCGATGCCTGTGAAGAGCATCGTGACCATGTTGAATTGCGCAGGGGCGAGCACGAGCGCCGTGAAGCCCCACCACAGCGCGCCGAACGCGACGAGCGCCAACGCAACATACACCCCGCGCCGGGCCTGCCACAACGCAACGCCCAGGAAGAGCAGGGTCCACGCCAAGCCGACGACCACGGCCGCGCCCCCCAGCCCGCCCGGAATCAAGAAGTGGCCCGAGACGAAGGAGCGCGCGTAGAAGAGCGTCACGAGGCCGAAATTGGACGCGAAGAGCATGGGCAGGAGCACCTGGGCCGCGCGCCGCTCCCGCGCCGGCAGCACCGACGCGCGCAGGAGCGAGGAGACCAAGGCCGCGCCGGTCGCCACGATGGGCAGGTGGTAGATGGTCTCGGGGACGAAGGTGTCGTGCCCTCGAGAGAAGTCGAGCGCGGCACCCCGTGCTCCGAGCCACAGGGCGACCGCTGCGAAGAGGGCCGACAGCGCGACCGCGAACACCGCGCCGTGCCGCGAGCGCCACCGGGCCGGAGTCGGATACCACCAGAGGAACCCGAGCATCGCGGCCACTTGGAGGAACTGCAGGTCCACCATCGTCGCGCTCCACGCCCAGAAGGACTCAGTCCGGAACGTGAGCGCGCGGAGCGCGTCCGCCGCCTCGCTGACCGCGAGCAGCCCGAGGGCGGCCGCGAGCAGCCGCTTGGGACGCGAGGCCGGAGGCGCGAAGAGGAGGTAGCCCGTGGCCGTGGCCAGCAAGCCCGCGAGGGCGAAGGAGACGAGGGCGTACTGGAACGGCAGCGCATCCGCCACACGGCACCTCGGCCGGGCCATTCGCGGGCCGCTCCTTAAGCCCTCGCGCTTCTTCGCCAGGATGCGCGCCCGTTCAGCGAGGGCGGGCCTTGGCCTCATTCTGGGGCATGGTCATCGCTCCGGGTCAGGTGGGTTCCGCGGCCTTGAGGGCGTGGGGATGGGGATGCGGCGCCCCGCGCAGCAGCGCCGCGCCCAGCAGGCCCGCGAGCGCGGCGAAGATGGCCCCGCCGACGAACGCCGCGTGGTAGCCGCCGGTGAGCGCGGCCGGCAGCGCGTCGCCCGCCGCGGCAAGGCTAGCGGTGCGCGACGCGGCCAGGCTGGCGAGCACCGCGAGCCCGAGCGCGCCGCCCATCATGAACGCCGTGTTGACCAGCCCCGAGGCGAGGCCGGATTCCTGCGGCGAGACCTCGCTCATGGCGGCCAGCAGGAGGGGGTTGAACGCGATGCCCGCGCCCACCCCGAGCAGCAGCATGCCCGGCAGCACGTGCACGAACAGCTCGCCGTTCACCGGCGCGACGGAGAACAGCGCCAAGCCCAGGGCCGCGAGGCCCAGCCCCGCGCCGAGGGGCGCGCGCACGCCGAAGCGCATCACGAGGCGCGCCGAGACGCCGATGGACAGCACGGCCATGATGATGTTCGCGGGAAGGAACGCGAGGCCGATCTGCAGCGGGCTGTAGCCGAGCACGAGCTGCATGTACAAGGCCGAGAGGAAGAACCACGCAAACATGGCCGCGGCCCACAGCACCGCGACCACGTTGGCCGTGGCGATGTTGCGCCGCTTGAGCACGCCCAGGGGCATCAGTGGGTTGCGCGCCTTCGCCTCGATGCGCACGAAGGCCGCGATCAGGATCGCGGCGAGGCCCAGCAGGCCGAGGGTCTGGCGCGAGGTCCAGCCCGCGTCGTTGCCGTTGATGACCGCGTAGACCGCCAGCAGCATCGCGGCGGTGATGGTGACCGCGCCGGCCACGTCCAAGCCTTGGGTCGCGGAGCCGCGGCCCCCGGCGATCAGCGCCCTCACCAGCGCGAAGACCGCGACGCCGATGGGCAGGTTGACGAGGAAGATGAGGTGCCAGTCGTAGCTCGCGAGCACGCCGCCCAGCAGCACGCCGAGCGCGCCCCCGCCGGACGCGACGAAGCCGAAGACGCCCATGGCCTTGGCGCGCTCGCCCGGCTCCTGGAACAGCTCCATGATGAGCGACAGCGCGACGGCCGACACGACGGCGCCGCCCAAGCCGTGGACGGCGCGCGCCACCACCAGCATGGCCTGCGAGGTCGCGATGCCGCACGCGAGCGACGCGAGGGTGAAGAGGCTCAATCCGCCGAGGAACCAGCGCCGGTGGCCATACAGGTCGCCGAGCCGGCCGCCGAGCAGCAGGAAGCCGCCGAAGGTGAGCATGTAGGCGTTGACCACCCAGGCCAGGGAGGCATCGCCGAAGCCGAGGTCGGCCTTGATGCTGGGCAGGGCGACGTTCACGATGGTCGTGTCGAGCACGATCATCAGCACGCCGCCGCAGAGCACGACGAGGGCGAGCCATCGCTTGCGGCCATCCGGGGCCGTGTCGGTGGTCATGGCGCCGGCGCCACGCGCTGCTGACATATGATGACTTGCTCCGGACTCCATGGGGCGCACCTTCGCTTCGCGTCCGTCAGGCCTTGGGCGCGTCCTCCGCGGCGGGCTCGTACACCATGAGCACCACGCCCTTCCCCATCGGCCGCGACGCCACGCGCCGGAGGTTCGCGTGCGTGCCTTCGGCGAAGAACATCGTCGCGACGACGCGCGCCACGCTCACCGCCCCTTCGCCGCGGCTTGCAGCTCCGCGAGGTCGATCTTCTGCATCTTCAGCATCGCCTGCATGGCGCGCTCGCGCACGCCGGGGTCCTTGTGGAACAGCAGCTTCGGCAGGGCCTTGGGGATGATCTGCCAGCTGAGCCCGAAGCGGTCCACGAGCCAGCCGCAGCGGCTCTCCTCGCCGCCGTCGGCGGTGAGCTGCTCCCAGAGGGTGTCGATCTCGTCCTGGGTGTTGACCTCGACGAACACCGAGAACGCCGGGTTCAGCTTGAGGTCGGGGCCGCCGTTGAAGGCGATGAAGTCCTGGCCGCCGAGGCTGAAGGACGTGGACATCGGCGAGGTCTCCTTGATGCGCGAGCCCGCGACGAGCGACACGTAGAACCGCGCCGCCTCCTCCGCGCCGCGCTCGTACCACAGGAACGGCGTGATGCTGTTCGCCTTGACCTTCGCGCCCTTGCTCTTCGTCGTCCTCTTCGTCGTCTTGGTTGCCATGGGATCACGCTCCTTGCTGGGTCGCCGGCGCGTGCTGCTCCGCGGGCGCCGCGCGCGCGACCTGGTAGCGCAGGTGCGTTACGCGCGTCGATGCGGGCGCCGGCTGCTGGGCGAGGCCCAGCGTCCCTGGATCGATGCCGTCGAGGAGCCGCACCCCCCCTCCCAGGAAGAAGGGCGCGAGGGCGATGTGGAACTCGTCAACGAGCCCCGCGCGGAGGTATTGGTGGATCACGTCCCCTCCCCCGCCGATGCGGACGTCGCGGCCTTTGGCAGCCTCGCGAGCTTGCCTCAGCGCGCTCGCGATGCCGTCGTTGACGAAGTGGAACGTCGTGCCGCCCGGTCTGACCCAGGGCGCGCGCTTCGTGTGCGTCACCACGAACACGGGCGTGTGGAACGGCGCCTCCTCGGGCCAGAACTTCTCGCCGCCGTCGAACATCCGCTTGCCCAGGATGCTCGCGCCGGTGCGGTCGAACACCTCGCGCAGCAGCTCGTTGTCCGCGCCGTGCTCGCCCTCGCCGCCCAGCTTCAGGTTCCGGCGGAAGAACGCGGTGTGGAGCACCCAGTCCTGCAACTGCGACCACTGCGCCATCCATCCTTGCAGGGCCGCAGGATCGGGGTCCTGCAAGCCCGGCCCCGGTGGCGCGATGAAGCCGTCGAGGGACATGGTCACACTGAAGAACACCTTCGTCAAGGCTCACGCCTCCATCCCGGCCAGCACCTTGTCGAGGGCCGCGTAGCTCTGGTTCATGCCCTGCTCCATGCCGCTCGCCGCCATGCCGTCACGGTCCTGCTCCGTCATGAAGAGCGCCACCGCGACGAGCTTCGTGCGGCCGCCGGGCAGCTCCTCGAGGGTCATGGTGTTGAGCATGACGTGCCCTGGCATGCCGTCCCACTCGAACGTCATCGCGACGCGCTCCTCCGGGGCGATGTCGGCGAAGCGGCCCTCGAAGCCGCTGCGCCCCTCGGGGCCATGCTCGACGAAGCGCCAGTGGCCGCCGCGCTCGAACTCGTACCGCTCGACGTCGAGCTTGTTGCCGCGGCCCCACCACTGCGCGAGCAGCTTGGGGTCCGTGAAGGCCTTCCACACCTTGGACCGCGGCGCCTCGAAGAGGCGGACGATGTGGATCTCGCGCGCGTCGGGAGGCACGGTGACCATGGTCTTGCCCCGCGGCGGTGTCGGCGCCTCGGAGGGCTCCAGCGCGGCGGCGAGGCGGTCCATGACCCTGCTGAAGCCCTGCATCGCGCCCTCGATGGTGTAGGGGCCCGTCTCCGGGAACGGGCCGTGGTCCACCACGACGCGCGTTCCTCCCGGCACAGCGAGGAACTGCATCGTGCCGGTCGCGACGTGGCCCGAGCCGTCGTCCCAGAGGTCCTCGATGACGATGCGCGTCTCGGGCTCGATGGCCTTGTAGCGCCACGTCGCCACCCAGGGCTGGTCGGCGTGGGCCATGACGAGCCGGCCTCCGACGCGGAAGTCGAGCTCCTTCACCTTGCCCTGGCCCACGGGCCAGAAGAAGCGCTCGAGGCGCTCGCGCGTGGTCCAGGCCTTCCACACCTGGCTCGGCGGCGCGCGGATCACGCGCTCGACGTGCAGGGTGCGGCCGACGATCTTGGCGGTGGTTTTCTCGTTGTTGGGCATGGTTGCGTCCTCCCTTGGCTCAGAACGGCAGCTCCGCCTCGACCAGGCGCGCGAGGTTGTCGAGGCTCTGCTTCCAGCCCTCGGGCGCGCCCTCCGCGGCCGGCCCGGGCGGGATGTTCTCCTGCACGATGGTGACCTCGGTCCCGCCCTCGACGGTGCGCAGGGTGATGGTGACGATCATCTCGTGGTCGGAGGGGAAGACGGGGTCGTCGCCCTCGAACTTGTCCGTGTGCACGATGCGCTCGTGGGGCTTGAGCTCGAGGTACGTGCCGCCGAAGAAGTGGGTGAAGCTGCGGTTGATGGTGCTGAAGCTCATGCGGAAGGTGCCGCCGACGCGCGCGTCCAGGTGGTGCACGTGCCCCGTGAAGCCGTGCGGGGGGCTCCACTTGGCCAGGGCGTCGGGGTCGAGGAACGCCTGATAGATGCGCTCCGCCGGGGCTTTGAACACGCGCTGGAGGCGGAGGGTGGTTCCGGTCTTGCTGCTCTGGGCCTTGGTGGTGGTGGTGGTCATCGTCGTCGCTCTCCTTCGAGGTGCCGCGCCAGCGCGTCGAGCCGCTCCTCCCACAGGATGCGGTACTGCACGATCCACGAGAACGCGGCCGAGAGGGGCTTGGCCTTCAGCGCGCAGCGGCGCACGCGGCCGTCGGGGGTCTGCTGCAGCAGGCCGGCGTCCTCGAGGATGCGCAGGTGCTTCGAGATGGCGGGCGGGGACACGTCGTGCGGCGCCGCGAGGTCGCCCACCGTGCAGTCGCCCGCCGCGAGGCGCTCCAGGATGGCGCGCCGGATCGGGTGGGCGAGGGCTGCAAAGACAGCGTCGAGCTGCGCCTCGTCACGTCCCTTCACCATCTGGTTAACAGTAAGGCGCCCAGAATACTTAACCGTTTGGTTAAGGATGCGTCCAAGGCTGGCTCAGCGACCCGGGAACCGCCGTGCCGACCGCGCCTTGGCCTTCGCCGCCTCGATCCCTCGGTCGCGCGGCTCCGCGTCCGTGACGAGCGCGTGGAGCAGCGCGTGCGCGGCCTCGGCGACGTCCTCGACGGCGCGCTCGAAGGCGGCCTCGTTGGCCTTCGAGGGCTGGCGGAAGCCGCTGAGCTTGCGCACGAACTGCAGCGACGCGTCGCGGATCTCCTCATGGCTCGCGGGCGGCTCGAAGTTGAACAGGGGCTTGATGTTGCGGCACATGCGCGTCCCCGGGTGGAGGGCCAAGGGCGCGCGGCCTCTTGGCTCCAGCGCTCAGGGCGCCTTGCCCGCCGCGCGGGCCGCGGCCGCGCTGGGCTGCGCCGCAGGGAAGGCTGGGACCGGCGGCGGGGGCAACGCCGCGGCGGCGGCCCCGAAGCCCGCGAAGGCCAGCGCGTAGGCCAGGGTCCAAGAACTCTGGCCCGCGTCCACGGTCACCCACACGAGCCCGCCGAGGGCCTGCAGCGCGAGCCCGAGCCGCAGGGCCTGGAACCCGGCCGCCTCGGAGGCGCGCGCGAGGGTCCATGCGATCACAGCCCCAGCTGCGATCACGGAGCCCGTGTTGCCCGCGAGGGACGCGACGGGCCCGAGGCTGGCGAAGCCGGCCACGCGCGTGAACCACGGCAGCGACGCCACGGCCGCGAGCGTGAGGCCCGCGACGACCCACGTCCCCGGCAGCCGCGGAGCGCGCGCGACGCCCACGGCCGCGACCAGCAGGCCGCCGCCCTCGGCGAAGGAGATGAGCGCGAAGAACGACGCGCCTCCCATGAGCGCTCCGTAGCCCGCTTGGGAGAGACCCGCGGCCGCGAGGCCGAGCGCGGCAAGGCTGCGCCGGTCCATGCCCGCGCAGCGCGGCCGGCACCGATGAAGCTGCTGCCGGCGTGCGCGCGCTGGGCCATGGCGGGCGCTGCGGCGACCACCGATCCGGGCGCCCAGGCGCCACCTTGGGAGGCTGGGACCGGTCGCTGTCTTATAGGAGACCCGGCGGCCCTTTAAGTGTGGAGCTTTCGCCGCCGGCCCGCGCGCCGACCCTTGTGCCCTTCCGCTGCATCTTCTGCGCGTCGGAGCAGGCCGTGAACATCGTGCTCGTCGCGCGCAACGGCGCGACGGCCTGCGGCGCGTGCAAGCGGTCGCTCAACCGGGCCCAGGTGTCGGAGGGCATCGCACGCATCCAGCGCCCCGCCGCCAGCGGCCCCGCGCGCCGCGGCGGGCGGCTCTGGGCCTGAGCCGCGTCACGCGCTCGGCCGCCCGCCGGGGATCGCCCGCGGGCCTTGCGCTCGCTGCGTCGGCGTCGCGTCGGCCGCCGAGGGCGCCGCGGCGCCGCCGTCGCAAACGCCCTCGAGCAGCCAATCCGAGATGTCCGTTGGCGCCACGCGCCGGTGGCTCGCCTGCTCGTAGGCGAACGCGTACCCCAGCAGCGCTGCCTCGCTCCACCGCGGGCCGAAGAAGCTGAGGCCGCGCGGGTCCACGCCCGCATACCCGGCTGGCACGGTCACGGTCGGGTACCCTGCCGCGGCGCCGAGGCCGGTCCAAGGCGCATTGAGCCCGATCAGCGCGTCGACGTCGTTGTCCTCGAAGAGCTTGTCCGCGAGCAGCCGGTTCGCCGCGATGACCGGCAGGGCCGTCGCGTCGGCGAGCGGGCCGAGGCCGGGCGTCAGGTCCGACGCGATGAGCAAGTCCTGGCCATACGCGTACTCGTCCGGGTGGTCCAGGTTGTAGAGCACGATCGCCGTGAGGTCGTGCACCGGCAGGCCCGGGCCCGCCTCGGTCGCGAGGTACTGGTTGAGCCCGAACTTGAACTCGTTGGGGATGAGCCCGATCTCGAGCAGGCTGATGGTGTCGAGGTCGTGGTCGTCGATCTCGACCAGCGTGGCGCCTTGTGCCTCGAGGTCGTAGAGGGCGGTCTGGAAGATCGCGTTGGCGTTGGCCTCGTAGCCCAGCCTGACCCCCTGCAGCGCGTCGGTGCGCAGGAGCGCGGCGTAGTCGTTGTTGGCCGGGAGATGGCCCGCGCTCTCGGCCGTCGCGGGGTCGCGCGGGTCGGGGCCCGCGATGGCGCCGAGCACGAGCGCCGCATCGGCGACGTTGCGCACCATCGGGCCAGGCGTGTCGAAGTTCGCCGCGAGCGGGATGACGCCGGCGCGGCTCACGAGGCCCACCGTGGGCTTGACCCCGACGAGGCTGTTGGCGTTGCTCGGCGACAGGATCGAGCCCGAGGTTTCCGTGCCGATCGTCGCGGCCGAGAAGGCCATCGAGCCCGCGACGCCCGAGCCCGCGCTGGAGCCGCTGGGGTCGCCGCCCGTGTAGGCGTTGTACACCTGGCCGCCCAGGCTGCTGTAGCCGTTGGGCATCGTCAGGCTCACCCAGTTGGCGAACTCCGAGAGCTGCGTCTTGCCGAGAATGATGGCCCCCGCCGCGCGCAGGCGCTCCGTCAGCGTCGCGTCCTGCGGGGGCACGTTGCCCGCCAGGGAGAGCGCGCCCGCGGTGGTGGGCTCGTCGACGGTGCCGACGTTGTCCTTCAGCAGGATCGGCATGCCGTGGAGCGGCCCGCGCACGCGCCCCGCGGCGCGCTCCTGGTCCAACGCCAGGGCTTGCGCGTGGGCGCTGGCGCTGATCTCCTGGATCGAGTTGAGCAGCGGGCCGCCGTTGTCGTAGGCCGCCACGCGCGCGACGTACGCGTCCACGAGCTGGACGCTCGTGATGGTGCCGGCGGTGAGCGCGGCCTGCAGGTCGGCGATGGTCGCGTGGTGGAGGTTGATGCCGTTCACGACCGCGTAGCAGTCCGGCTCCGCCGCGTCCGCGGCAGCGCCGGCCGAGGCCGGGCCCACCACCTGGGGTGCGACGCACCCCGACGCGAGCACGGCCAGCGCGACGCCCACGATCCAGCCCGTCTTGCGTTGCACAGCCCAGCCTCCGCACCGCGAGCCGCGCCGCGGGGCATGAAGCTTCCCGCGCTCTGCAGACCCTCGGCCCGCTGGGCGGGGCAGGCTCAGGCTCTTGTAGGCTCAGGCTGCTCCCTCGCCGGGGGACCCAAGCTGGCAGGGCGCGACAAGAAGCGCGGCAAGGACCGCGCCGGGATGTTCGCCTCCTACGACACCGGCGGCTTCTACGACGAGATGGTCACCCCCGAGGGCAAGCCGCGGCCCGGCTGCGAGTCGCTGGCCAAGGAGCTCGACTCGTTCAGCGAGGCCGAGCTGCAGCGGCGCCAGCACGCAGCAGACCTCGCCTTCCTCACGCGCGGCGTGACCTTCACGGTGTACGGCGACAAGGCCGGCCGCGAGAAGATCTTCCCCTTCGACATCATCCCGCGGATCGTGCGCGCCGAGGAGTGGGCCGTCATCGAGCGCGGCCTCGTGCAGCGCGTGGACGCGCTCAACCGCTTCCTCGGCGACCTCTACGGCGAGCAGCGCATCGTGCGCGACGGGGTCGTGCCCGCGCAGGTGGTGGAGAGCAGCAAGGGCTTCCGCAAGCCGTGCATGGGCCTGAAGCCACCCAGGGGGCTGTGGGCCCACGTCGCCGGCATCGACCTCGTCCGCGGCGCCGACGGGCGCTACTGCGTGCTCGAGGACAACATCCGCACGCCCTCCGGTGTCAGCTACGTGCTCGAGAACAGGGAAGTGATGAAGCGCATCCTCCCCGAGGTCTTCGAGCGCGCCAACGTGCAGCACGTCTCCACCTATCCGGCCATGCTCCTCGAGACGCTGCAGCACCTCAGCGACCGCCGCGACCCAACCGTGGTCGTGCTCACGCCGGGCGTCCACAACTCCGCCTACTTCGAGCACTCCTACCTCGCGCAGAAGATGGGCCTCGAGCTCGTCGAGGGCAGCGACCTGCTCGTCGATGGCCAGGAGGTCAAGATGCGCACGACGCGCGGCTTCCAGCGCGTCGACGTCATCTACCGGCGCATCGACGACGACTTCCTCGACCCGCAGGCGTTCCGACCCGACTCGATGCTCGGCGTGCCTGGGCTGATGGAGGCCTACGCGCGCGGCAACGTCGCGCTGGCCAACGCGCCTGGCACGGGCGTGGCCGACGACAAGGTCGTGTACCCCTACGTGCCGGAGATGATCCGCTACTACCTGAAGGAGGAGCCGGTCCTGCCCAACGTGCCCACCTTCGTCTGCTGGGATGAGGAGCAGCGCGCCCACGTCCTCGAGCACCTGGACAAGCTCGTGGTCAAGGCCGCCAACGAATCCGGTGGCTACGGCATGCTCATCGGTCCGCACGCTTCCCCGGAAGAGCGCGAGGACTTCGCGAAGCGCATCGAGGGGAACCCGCGCAACTACATCGCCCAGCCCACCCTGGCGCTCTCGCGCGCGCCCACGCGCGCCGGCGACCGCCTCGAGGGCCGGCACGTGGACCTGAGGCCCTACGTGCTCGCGGGCAAGACCACGCGCGTCCTGCCCGGAGGGCTCACGCGCGTCGCGCTGCGCAAGGGCTCGCTCGTGGTCAACAGCAGCCAGGGCGGCGGCAGCAAGGACACGTGGGTGCTGACGGGGGCCGGTTGAGATGCTCAGCCGTGCTGCCAGCGCGATGTACTGGATGACCCGCTACATCGAGCGCGCCGAGAACGTCGCGCGCTTCGTGGACGTGAACCTCAACGTGCTCCTCGACGTGCCGGACGCCGAGGGCATGTGGGAGTCGATCCTCGCCACCACGGGCGACGAGGCCTCCTTCCGCGCGCAGCACGGCGCGCCGGCGAAGGACAGCGTGATCCGCTTCCTGGCCGCGGACGGGGGCAACCCCAACGCGATCCTGCCCTGCCTGGCCAAGGCGCGCGAGAACGCGCGCAGCATCCGCGAGATCATCAGCTCCGAGATGTGGCAGCAGGTCAACACCTCCTACCTCGCCGCGCACGACGCGACGGAGAGCGGCGCGTACCTGCGCGCGCCGCAGGAGTTCTTCGCGCGCGTCAAGCAGGACAGCCACCTCTTCGACGGCCTCATGGAGGCGACCATGAGCCACGGCGAGCCCTGGCACTTCGGCCGGCTCGGTCGCCTGCTGGAGCGCGCCGAGAAGACCGCGCGCCTGCTCGATGTCAAGTACTACGCGTTGCTGCCTGAGCCAGGCGCCATCGAGCGGGCCTTCGATGATGTCCAATGGAGCGCGGTGCTGCGCTCGGCGAGCGCGCTGGAGATGTACCGCAAGCGCTACCACCGCATCGCCGCGCGCGACGTCGCGGACTTCCTGATCTTCGACCGCGCGTTCCCGCGCTCGGTCGTGGCCTGCCTCGAGGGCGCCGAGGGCGCGCTCCGCGCCATCACCGGCACGCCGCAGGGCGTCGTGGGCAGCACGGCCGAGAAGCGGCTGGGCCGGCTGCGCTCCCACGTCGCGTACCTGGACATCGAGGACGTCGTCACCCTCGGCCTGCACGAGTTCCTGCGGGACATCATGACCGAGATCAACTACGTCGGGGAGGGCATCCACGAAACCTTTTTCGCCATGCGCCCCGTAGCTCGCCCATCCGGAGGGGCGGCGCCCCAATGAGGAACCTGCGATGCTGATCGACGTCGAGCACCTCACAAGGTACACGTACAGCGCGCCCGTCACGCTCGACCGCCAGCTGGTGCGCCTCAAGCCGCGCAGCGACGCGTACCAGCAGCTGAAGCGCTTCGAGCTGAAGCTCCAGCCCGCCTCCGCCCGCTCCTGGGAGGAGACCGACGCGGAGGGCAACGCGGTCATGCACGTGCAGGTGCACGAGCCGGTGACGCTATTCGAGGTGGTGTCGCGCGCGCTGGTCGAGACGCGCGCGCCCGCGCCGCTACCCGACGAGGCGCCCGCGGCCGCCCTGCGCTTCCCGCTCCACTATCCCGCCGACACGCCGCCCGCGGTCCTCGCCTACGCGGGCCCCGTGACCACGGACCCCGCCGTGAACCGCTTCGCCGCGGAGGTCGCCGATGGCGCGCGGTGGGAGGTGCTGCCCTTCCTCGCGCTGCTGGCCGCGCGCATCCAGCGCACCCACGCTTACCAGCTGCGCTACGAGGGCCCGCCGCGGCCTGCTGCTGCGACGCTCGAGCGGCGCGAGGGCGCGTGCCGCGACTTCGCGGTGCTCTACATCGATGCGTGCCGCGCCTTCGGCGTCGCGTCGCGCTTCGTCAGCGGCTACCGCCTCCGCGACCCCGACGGCGTGGGCCGCGAGCTGCACGCGTGGGTGGAGGCCTACGTGCCTGGCGTGGGATGGCGCGGCTTCGACCCCACGAGCGGCAGGCCCGTCGCGGACGACCACGTCGCCATCGCGGCCGGCACGCCCGCCACGGCAGCGCCCGTCACCGGCACCTTCTGGGGTTCGGGGGTGAGCTCGCAGCTGCTCGCCACGGTCGAGGCGCGGCGCGCGCAGCCGGAGATGCTCGGCGCCGCCTGAGCGGCATCAACGGCTCTTGGCCGCCATCTCGCCCGCCGGCGTCCAGCCCTTCGCGCGCACCGCGTCCTTGTCCTTCGCGTTGGGGTAGGACTTCTCCGCGGTCCACGCGTAGTTGCGCTGCGTGAACTCCTTCATCTGCTCCGGCACCTCCTCCTCGGGGAAGATGGCCGTCACGGGGCACACGCTCTCGCACGCGCCGCAGTCGATGCACTCCTCCGGCGCGATGAAGACCTGGTCGCCGTGGTCGTAGAAGCAGTCCACGGGGCACACGTCGATGCACTCGCCCGACTTCACGTTCACGCACGGCTCGCACACGATGCGCGTCACTGCGGCTCCTCCTTCGCGCGCTTCGCGGGCTGGAGCTGCTGGTCGGGGTCGGTGCCCTCCGCGCGGCCCTCCTTGGCCAGCCCGCCGGGCGAGCCGGGGCCCTCGGCGGGGGTGAGCGCGTGCATGGCCTTCTCGTCGTGGGGCTTCGGCGGCGGCTTCGCGACCTCGGGGGCTGAGGCCACGGCTGCCTGCGGCTTCGCGGCCGGCGCGGCCGGCTTCGCGGGCGCGGCGGGCTTCATGGCTTTCTGGAGGTCCTCGTACGCGCCGGCGAGGGCCTCGTACTCCTTCGCGAGCGCCGCGTGCGCCTTGGCGAGCGCGTCGTGCTCCATCGCGAGCGCCTCGCGCTCACGGGCCTCGGTAGGCTTCGCGGCCGCGGGCGGCTTCGCCGGCGTCGTCGGGACGGGCGCCTTCGCGGGGGGCTTCGCCGCAGGCGCCGCGGTCGGCGCGGCCGGCGCTTCCTTCGCCGCGGGAGGATCGGGCTTCGGCGCGGCGCGCTTCTTCTTCTCCTCCTCGCTCACCTCCGCTGGCTCGTCCTCGCTCGGATTGTGGGGGATGCGTTCGTCGGCCATGGAGGAAGAGGCGCGCGCTCTGGGCCATGAGGTTTCTGGCTGCATCGCACCACCCGCCGAGGGATGCGCGCAGGCAGGTCGAGCCGGCCGTCACATGGTCAGGCGCGATGCCGGCGCGCCGTGAGGTCCAAGTAGATCCCTGCGGTTGTCCCGCAGGACCATGACCGTGCACGAGCTTGGCCATGTGGTGCTGTACGTCCGCGACGTCGCGCGCTCGCGGGCCTTCTACCGCGACGTGCTCGGGTGGCGCGACATCACGCCGCCCGGGTCGCTGCCGGTCGCGCTGTTCTCCTCGGGTCGCACCCACCACGAGCTCCTGCTCATCGAGGTGGGCGCGCATGCCGCGCCGGTGCCCCGGGGGCCCCGCGTCGGCATGTACCACTTCGGGCTCAAGGTCGGGGAGAGCGACGACGAGCTGCGCGCCGTGCTGCGCACGCTGCAGGAGCACAAGGTCCCCGTCATGGGCGCGACGGACCACGGCGTGACCCACAGCTTGTACATCGCGGACCCGGACGGCAACGAGATCGAGCTGTACATCGACGTGCAGCCGCCCCGCTGGAAGGACGACCCGCAGGCCGTGATGGCGCCGCCGCGGCCGCTGCGGCTGTGACGCGCTGGGACGAGCCCCAGTCTTGATGGTCCCCAGCGCGCATCGGGCCGCGATGATCGCACGCTGCCGGGTCCTGGAGAACCGCCGCGAGACCCCGACGACCCACAGCGTCCGCATCGAGAAGCCCCGCGGGTTCCAGTTCCTGCCGGTGCAATTCTGCGGCCTCGAGCTCGACACCGACGAGGGCGGCATCGAGTACTCCATGAGCCTCGCGTGCTCGCCCACGAAACCCTACCTCGAGTTCGGCGCGCGCGTCGCCTCGGGCAGCCCGTGGAAGCGCGCGTTCGCGTCGTTGAAGGAGGGCGACGACGTGGAGGTGGATGGCGCGTACGGCCACTTCGTACTGGAGGAGAAGCGGCCGGCAGTGCTGCTGGCGGGGGGCATCGGCATCACGCCGCTGAAGGGCATGCTCGAGTATGCGACCGACAAGGCCCTCCCCATCCCTGTCAGGCTCGTGTACAGCAACCGCACCGAGGCCGAGATCGCGTACCGCGCCGACCTCGACGCGCTCGTGAAGCAGAACCCGCGCGCGCAGGTGTGGCACACGATCACGCGGCCGCGCGAGAGCCCCGGGTGGCATGGCAGGGTGGGCCGCATCGACGCGGCCTTGGCCCACGAAGCTGCGGCCGGCCTCGAGAAGCCCATCTACTACGTCTGCGGCCTGCCCGGCATGGTGGCCGACCTCGCGCGCGACCTCGCGGCCGCGGGCGTGCCCCCGCGCGACGTGCGCTTCGAGCAGTTCTGGGGCTACGAGGGCTGAGCAAGCGTCGCGC
>DASYRW010000147.1:0-10264 GCA_036003985.1 Thermoplasmatota archaeon | reverse complement strand
GGAGGAGACGGGCGAGGGCGCGCAAGGGTGGGGCCGCGACCCCCACAGCCTCGGCCTCTTGCGCGACGAGGGCGACGGCGATGACGCGTTCGAGGCCGCGCTGGAGGCGCAAGGGTTCGGTCGCGCGGGCGGCGAAGGCATCCTGGTCGATCTCGGGGGCGACGACGCGCGCATCGCGGCCTACGAATGCCAGGGCTACGCGGACGACGAAGCCGGCACCAGCGAGGATCTCCGGCCCCTCGTGGAGGACGCGGTCGGTGTGCCGCCAGGCATCCCGGGCAACGGGCAGCTCCTCGACCTCGGGGGTGTCGACACCTACACGTGCAGCGAGCCCTCGGTGGACTGCGCGACCGGCGCGCCGCTGGCGCGCGGGGACAACCGGGTCTGGTGCGCTGGCGAACTCGGGACCGGCACGGATGTCCTCGCGCCGGCCGGGAATTGAGCGCTCCTGCTGTGAGCAGGCAGGCAAGCGAGGGGACTTGGCGGCAACCAGGCCGATTCCCCTCGGTCGCGGCTCACCACAGAAGCCGCTTCGGGCACTGTGTGGCGGGCGCCTCCAAAGCCCGCTCGGCCTCGCGCAAACGAGGCGCCAATCTTGTTTTCTGAGGGCGAAAGCCTTCCGACGCCCTTGACCACGTCCTACACGAGACGGGGCCACATCGGAATCCTTCCCTCGCCAAGCGGAGGCGGGTCGGCAGGTTCCAGGCGTTTCGTCACCCAGAGCCGCAGGGCGGCCGGGTCCCAGGGCTTTTGGATGAAGTGGTCGATGTCGGCGCTGTTGACGCCCTGCAAGATGTCCTCGAAGTCCTCGTGCGCGCTCATCATGACGCGGATGGTCTCTGGGTGCTCGCGGCGCAATTCGGCGAGGATGTTCACGCCTTTGCCGTCCGGCAGCCACTCATCCACGATGGCCATGGTCCATCCGCCCTTCGAAGCGAGCTTGCGACCCTCCCGGTACGTCTCAGCCAATTCAACGGTGCTCCCCGGCAAATCAGCGAGCATGTCCTGCATCGAGGTGAGCACGTCTGGCTCGTCGTCCACGACGAGAATCTTGGGCTCAAGCGTCATTTCAACACCTCGGACTATCCATAGTGCGCGCTGGCGGGTTGGTCTTTCGGGTTCCGCCCACATTCCCAGCGAGATCTTGACGAAGGACTCCGACCGTTCGTTCAGTGGGAGGGCCGAGCCGATCTGAACTGCCGGCCGTTGCGCCCCGGGTGAGAAGCGCGACCGCGCCGCGCGGGGACCTTGACGCTGGGACGGCCAACGGCCGATGTGGCAGCGCGGCCGATGTGGCAGCGCGCGGCACGCAGTCAACGGTCAAGGTCAGGATCGTGTCCAAAACCTCCGCTGGCCATCACGCTGAAACTATGTCGGTTGGGGCCCATCCACGGCTCGGTTCCATGCCCCTGAACATGGACATCCACGGGAGCAAGGACAAGATCGACGTCCGCCAGCTCGCCGCCGACCGCCAGAAGGACCTGCAGCTTCAGGGAGGGCACGGTGTGAAGTTCGTCCGCCACGGGTTCGGCGCCGAAAAGAGGACACCATGTTCTGCCTGAGGCAAGCGCTCGGCGCGGGGGCCGCCCTGGTGATGCACAAGGACTCCGGCCACGCCACCGACGGGATCGAGCATGTCGCGGAGGGCGAAGCGGCCATCGAACGGCGCGGACGTGGACCGAATCGAGGGGCGCCCCGCGCGGTGGAAGCACGCATCCGGAGGTGACCGGAATGGCAGATGACTGGCTGTTCAAGAGCGAAAGCTACGACAACTGCAACTGCGCAGCGAACTGTGGTTGCCAGTACAACTTGCCGAGCACCCATGGCTATTGCCAATCCGCCTACGTTGGCAGGGTCGTTGGAGGTCATTTCAACGGCACGCCGCTGACAGGGCTGGCGTGGGCGGCGCTGTACAAGTGGCCCGGAGAGATCGCGGCGGGCAACGGCAAACGCCAGCTCATCATCGACGAGCGTGCGGACCCGGCCCAACGGGTCGCCCTGGAAACTATCATCTCGGGCAAGGCCTGCAAACCCTTGAGCAACGTCTTCGCCGTGTTCGCGTCCACGTGCTCGGAGTTCTGCAAGACGCTGTTCCTGCCCATCCGTTTCGAAGCGGACCCGGGAAGCAGGACCGCCGAGGTGGAGATCCCCGGCATCGTAAGGAGTGTCGGCAAGCCGCTCATCAACGAGTTTACCGGCGAACCGTTCCACATTGCGCTGGCCCGTCCGAGTGGGAGCTTCGAGTTCACCTACGCCGAGATCGGACTCGGAACGACGTCGGTGACGGGGGAGATGGACATGGCGTTCGGAGATTCCTGGGCACAGCATTGCGTGCACCACTTCAATCAGGATGGAATGGTCCGCGAACGGTCAAGGCTCACGGCATGGCTGGGCGGCATGGGCCCCCCGTGATGGTGCACCGTGCGGTCGCGTCGGGCATGGCGCGAAGCCCAGGAAGCCGTCGCGCTGCACGCGCGGTGCCGGCAGTGCAGGCCTAGCCGCCGCGCCAGCTCGGCGCCGAGAACGAAGCCGAGGCGCGCCCGTTCCCGTCGAAGGAGGCGCTTGGCTCGGATGGACTGGGCGGGATTCGAACCCGCGGCCTCGTGCTTGCGAAGCACGCGATCTACCGCTGATCTACCAGCCCGACTGCACGCCCCCGCGGAGGAGGGCCTGGGCGGGCGGACAAGGCGGAAGGGGTTCAAAAAGGTTTGGAGCCGGGCGAGCGCCCGGCGCCGACGCGCGCGCGCGGCGCGCTACACCCACGGGTTCTGCATCACCTTCACGCTGTTCTTGAAGTAGCGGTAGAAGATCCACGACAGCGAGCCCACCAGGAAGGCCGCGTCGCGCAGCATGTTCCAGAAGCTCACGTTCACTTCGCGCTGCACGACGTAGCTGTCGAGCCAGCCGGCGACGTAGGCGTCCCGCACGAGCAGCACGAGGCTGAGGCAGAAGACGCCGATGACGATGATGTCCACGTAGAAGAACATCCTCTTGACATCGCGCTTCTCGAGGTTCGCGGTCATCATGGTGTTTGCCTCCTGCTCCGGTGAAGTTGCTGCTGCACGAGGACGCCGGCGATGTACAGCAGCGCCCCCGCGACCGCGGCGCCCAGCAAGGCTTGGCCCGTCGCCCAGCCCGCGTCCACGAGGATCCCGAGGATCCCCACGAACCCGAGCAGCGACATCGTCACAGCCCCGTAGGTCCACGCGCGCCCGCCGAGGGCGAGCGCGATGGCGGGCTCCTGCTGCATCCCATCCTCAGGGCCCGGGAAGGCTGCTTGCTTTTATCACGCCTTTGGAATGGTCGCGGCCCCGACAGCGCGCGCTGCTCAGCGCGCTGGCCGCTCCGTCATCTCCACGGCGCGCACGACGAGCAAACTGTGGGCCTGGACGGTGCCGCCCTGCGTGTTGCCGAGCGTGGCGACGTTCCACGTTCCAGGGGTCGCGGGCGTGAAGGTCTGGTTCCAGGCGAGGGTGCAGTTCTGCCCGCACGGGCCCACCCCGAAGGGGCCCTTGACCTGGTTGTCGGGCGTCGTGAAGCTGAAGGCGTAGCCGGCTTGGTCGCCGCGCGCGGACAGGAGCGCGTCGAGGAAGGTCTGGCTGCCTGGGACCGTGAAGCTGCCCTGCGGCTTGAGCGCGCCGTTGGCCTCGTCGTGGTAGAGCTCCTGGATCTTGGCGCGCGCGATCGTGCCGTTGTAGAGGGGCCCGAACTCCGCGAGGTCGAGGCGGAAGGTCTGCTGGCCCGCGAACTCGATGAAGGAGAACCAGCCCACGGCGGGGACGAAGTTGTACGAGACGCGCGTCCCGTCGCCGCCCGAAGCGGCGAGCAGCATGCCGGGGTAGCTCTTGCCCGCGACCAGCGCGGTCTGGGGACCGACGACGCTCACGGTGCGGGTGACGCCGTCCCACGGCGTGGTCCAGGTCGTGTTGGCCGTGAGGGGCCAGCGGTACATCTCCACGAAGCTGCCGTGCTGCGAGCCGGCGAGGTCGGCCTTGCGGATGGGGCCTAGGGTGGAGATGTCGGACAGCGCGTCGAAGTACGCGCTCTGCGGGCTGCTCGTGTCCACGACGTACGTCGCGCCCGCGTCCGCGGTCACGACGCGCGCGTCGTCGGCGAAGCCCGAGCTGCTGCGGAACCTCCAGTACTGGCCCACGGTCCACGTCGGCGGCGCGGCGATGGTGCCGTTCTCGTCGGCCGGTCCGATCGCATGGGGCGGGCCTTGGGCGGGCGGCAGCGCCCCAGGCACCGTGGTGGGGGTCGGCGGCACGCCCTCGAGGGTGGGCGGCTCGACCGTGCAGCCGCTGCACGCGATGGCGACGGCGAGCCCAGCCAGGAGCAGGCGCACGCCCGGCGACGGCGCTTGGGGCTTGTAAAGTTTGGCGCGCGCGCCCGCCCAAGGTCTGCAAGCGCGACCCTTCCAGGCCTTGCAGGGAAGCCATATCCCCCCGCGCCGGCGTGCGCGCGGCGTGAAGCCCGCGCTGCTCGTGGCCATCGCGCTCGTCGTGCTCGCGTTGCCGGCCGCGTCGGGGCCCCTGCCCCCCCGCGACGTCGAAGCCGAGCTGGTGTCCGGCAACGCCATGGTGCCCTGCCTGACCGGCGCGCCGCCCGGCGCCGCGGTCTTCGAGGAAGGTTTCGAGTCCGGGCTGGGTGGTTGGAGCTTCGTCAACACCACCGGCCGCCCCAACCTCTGGCACGCGACCACCTTCGCAGGCAACGGCAGCGCCAACGACGCGTTGTTCCACGGCGGGCCCGGGCGCGCCTACTATGGCATCGAGAACGTGTACGGCGGCACCTACAACACCAGCCGCATGCGCAACCAGGGCGAGCTGCGGTCCCCTCCCATCCAATTCCCCGACGGCCCGAGCGCGATCCTGCTGAACACGAAGTGGCACGTCGAGTGGGACCGCGCGTGGGTCATCGACAGCATGCAGCTCGGCTACGCGACCGGCGCCGCGCGCACGCCGCTCTGCAGCTTCGGCAACGTGTACGCGGCCGCGACCAACGCGGTCATGGGCTACGGCTACTACCAGACGAGCCCCTTCGGCCAGGCCATCCTGACGGGCTGCGAGTACGGCCTCGAGAGCCCGCAGAACCCCTGCCGCCTCAGCCAGGACGTGCTCCACCAGGACATCACCTTCGACCTCGCGCCCACCCTTGCCCTGTGGGAGCCGCGCTGGATCCCCACGCCCCCCGAGCTGTGGGGCCTGACGGCGCGCGTGTCGCTGTACTTCCAGACGGGCGACGCCATCGTCGACGACGCCATGGGCTGGATGGTCGATGACGTGCGCGTCGTGGCGCTCGGCCCTTGATGGAAACGCCCTCACGGGGATTCGAACCCCGGTCTGAAGGTCCGGAGCCTCCTGTCCTATCCAGGCTAGACTATGAGGGCCTGGGGCCCGACAAGCCCGCGCCGCGCATCAACGTTTGCCTGCGCTCGCTCGCGCTGGCGTCGTGGGAGGAAAAACCAGGCCCCGCGGATGGAGGCGCGCGGGGCACGTCGCGCTACTTCTTGAACTCGGTGTACCCGCAGTTGCCGCACGCGAACCGGTTCGCGTGGTCGCCCAGGAACACGCCGGGCCCGCACTTGGGGCACGCGCGGCGCAGGCGCTTGACGCTGCCCCCCTCGAGCTGGTAGAGCGCGCGCTTGCCGCCCGCGCCCTTGGGAGGAGCCTTGCCCTTGCCGCCCTTCCCAGCGGGCTTGCCGCCGCCCCCCTTGGCAGGAGGCTTGGCCGCGGGTGCCGCGGGCTTCGCGGGCGCGTCGGCCATCGCTCAGGCCCCCCTCTTCTTGGGCGCGGCGGCCTTCGCCTTCTCCGCCTTGGTCTTCTTCTCCACGCCGGGGAACTTGTTGCGCAGCTGGATGTGGTGCGGCTCGAGCTTCTTCGCAGCTTCGACAGAACCGTAGACCTTGGCGTAGCCGATGGTCTCGGGCTTGCCGAACTCGCTGTGCATCTCGTCCACCACGATCGCGCCCTTGTCCGAGCCCAGGGCCTTCGCCAGGGCTTCCCGGACTTGGTCGCGCTGGGGGGTCTTCTCCTTGCTGTGGCTCGCGCGGAAGCGCACCTCCGTGCGGCCGAGCAGCTTGTTGTCGTACTTGGAGACGATCTCGACGTCCATCACGGTCCCTCCATCTGCTTGAGCAACGCGCGCACGCGCTCGCGCGCCGCGTCATCGACATTGAGGAGCACGATGCCCTGGTCGGGCTGGCCGTACGCGACCACGCTGCCGGCAGGAGCCAGCAGCACCGCGGGGAGCGTGGCGAGGTCCTCCTCGCCCTGCACCTCGATCAGGGTCGGCTCGCGCCGCGCCATGGCGCCCGCGATCGCCTGCCACAGGTCCTCGGTGATCGTCGCGGCGTCGTTCTTGACCTGCACGACCGGCGTGCCGGGCGGCACGCGGTCGCGGATCGGGCCCGCGAAGGCGCCGCGCTTGGTGCGGTTGTCCACCACCATCACGCGGGGCAGCACGCCCTCCTCCAGGAAGGCCGCGGTGGTCGCGTCCCCCACGGTGCAGATGACGCGCACCCTGCCCGCGTTCTGGACCGCCTCGCGCGGCGGCAGCACCGGCCCGAGGGGCCGACCGAGTTGCGGCCGGAGGGCCTCGGGCAGCTTGTACATCACCGCACCTTGAGCGCGTACTTGCCCGGGGCCTTGATGCCCATCTTCTGGGCGATGATGCTGCGCTTGACATCGATCACCGCGACATAGCCGAGCCAATCGCGGCTGAGGTCGGTGGACTTGCAGTTGGGGCACGCATCGGCCTCGGAGACCATGTGGCACTCGCGGCAGGCCTTCATTCAGCTTTCTCCTTCGGCTGCTCGCGCGGCGCGCCCCGCGGCGGTCCGCGGCCCCCGCCCTTGCCTCCCCTGCCAGCGGGCTTCTCGATGACGCGGCCCTCCTTGCGGGCGCGCTCCTCGTCGAGCCACTCAGGCTTGCCCAGGCCGGGCTGGCGCATGGTGAGGCCGATCTTGGACTCGCGCGGACTCAGCTCGTTCAACGACACGGTGACCAGCCGCGCGCGGCACTTGTCGTTCATGCCGAGGCTCCTGCCCGACTCCTTGCCCACGAGCTTCTCGTTGCCCAGGTCCACGTTGAGGTAGTCGTTCATGATCTGGCTCATGTGCAGCAGGCCATCGAGGGGGCCGAAGCGCACGAAGGCGCCGAACTCGACCACCTCGCAGACAGTGCCCTCCACGAGCTCGCCCACTTCGGGCTTGAAGGTGATGGCGTCGTACTTGACGCGCTGGTAGACGGCGCCGTCGCCGTGGATGACGCGGCCCTCGCCGATGCGCTCGATGTTCGTCGCGCCGACCGTGAGGCCGAACTTCTTGGTGAGCTTGCCCTCGAAGGTCTTCTGCACCAGCTTGCGCACGACCTCGTCCTGGTCGTAGCCCAGCTCGCTCGGGGGGATGCGGACGGTGTTGGTGACCGGGATCTGGCGGTACATCGAGGCACTCCAGAGGATCGCCTGGGGCGGACGCGGGCTGGCGCGACAAAGCCGACATGGTATTTAAGCTTGGGGGCCCGCGCGGCTGCGTTCCGCGACCCCCGAATCGTTGCACGGGGGCGTCCGACCGGCGTCGCCGTCAGGGTCCACGCGCTCGCTTCGTGCGCCCGCCGCACCGTCGTCGTCCGCGAAGGCGTCCGAAGAGGTCCGACCTCGGGGACGCCGCGGTGCCGTCCCCCCCGAGCGCGCCCAAGGTGACGATCGCCTCGACGGTCGGGAGGAGCCAACCCATGTGCGCCAAGGTCCCGCTTCGGCGGTTGCCTGGAAAACCGCTGACGGAGTTGTTCGGCCACCATGGCGCAGGTCGATTGGTACATCGACGGCGTCGAGTTCAGCAATTGCAATTGCGACGACGGCTGCCCTTGCCAGTTCGAGTCCCTTCGCCCCACGCACGGCGACGGCCGCGGCTTCGCGGCCGTTCGCATCGACAAGGGCCACTTCGGGGACGTGGTGCTCGATGGCCTCGGCGCAGCCCTCCGCTGACGATCGGAGCCGAGGGCGGCCGTTGACGACGTAGGCGCGGCGCGGCCTCGACGAAGGTGCCCGGCACCGCCTCGCCGGCGTCGGCAGACGCAGCCCGGGGGCATCAGGCCGCTTGCCCGATGCGCTCCGAGAGGCCCGCCGCGAAGGTGGCCCAGAGGCCCTGCAAGCGCGCCACGTCCTCCTCCGCCGCGCGCGCGCCCCCGGCCCGCGCCATGGCCTCGATGTCCGTGCACAGGCTCGCCAGCTCCTCGGCGGCGAAGGTCACGGCGATGGCGCGCAGGGACCGCGCTGCTTCGGCCACACCCCGCGGCTCTCCGTCCGCGACGCTTCGCCGCAGCTTCGCCAGCAGCTTCGGCCCCTCGCCGAGGTACTCGCGGATGAGGTCGTCCACGCCGCCGGCCTCGGCGTCGGCGCGCTGCGCGGGCGGGGGGCGCTCGGCCCGCGCGGTGCGGTGCTTGGACGGTTTCGCCGTCCTCGCCCCGCGTTTCGACACGGGCTCGGCCGGCGGGAGATCCACGTCGGCGCGCACGACCTTCGGCGCCGACTTGGGCATGTGCATCCGCGGAAGGTCGAGGTCGTCCGCGACGACCTTGGGCGCGGCGCGCGGCGGCGCGCGGAAGGCCGCCTCGAGCCGCTGGCGCTCCGCCTCGGCGGCGTCGAAGGCCTCGCCTTGCCGCTTCGCCTCGGCCCGCGCCTCCTGCTCCGCGTCGCGCGCCGCGGCGGCGTCGCTCCGGGCCTTGCCGAGGTCGCGCCCCGCGCGCTCGAGGTCCCGCGTGGCCTGGTGCTCCTGGGCGCGCAGCGCGTCCCGCGCCTCCTTCAGCTCGGTGTCAAGGCGCCGCGCTCGGTCGGCCTCTTGGGCCTGCATGTGTTGCGCCTGCTGCGCGGCGCGGCGCGCCTCGTCGCGCGCGCGGCCCAGCTCGCGCTGCAGGCGCTCGGCCTCCGCCAGTTGCGCGACGGCCTCTGCGGCCCGCTTCGCCTCCGCGCGCGCCGCGCGCGCGTCCTCGCGCGTCGCCGCGAGGGTCTCGTGGGCGCGCGACAGCTCCGCGCGCGCGTGCTGCAGGTGATCCTCGGCGCGGGCGGCGCGCCCGGGCTCGGCCTTGAGGGGCTTGAGCTCCGCGCGCAGGCCCTCCGCCTCGCGCTCGACCCGCCCAAGAGCTTCGCGGCCCCGCTGCGCCTCGTGCGCGGCGCGCTGCGCGGCCTGCGCGCTGTGGCCCGCCTCAAGCCGCGCCTGCCGCGCCTCGTCGCGGGCGCGGTGCGATTCCGCGCGCGCCTCCTCCAGGTCGGCCCGCGCCTTCGCCAGCTGCTCCTCCGCGCGCGACGCTTGGGCCGCGCCGCGATGGACCTGGGCCAGCTGTTCGCGCAGCGCGCCCGCCTCGGCGCGCGCGTCGCCGAGGGCAGCCTCGCTCTGCTGCAGGGCCGCATGGGCCCGCTGCGCCTTGGCCAGCTCGCCGCGCGCCTGCTGGGTCTCGCCGCGCCACCGCGCGGCCTCGTCGCGGGCTTCGGCCAGGGCCGCGCGCTCCTGCGCGAGGGCCTCGGCGTTGCTCTGGGCCTGGTGCGCGGCCGCGCGGGCGCGCTGCAGTTCCGCGCGCACCTCCTGCAGGCCCCGCTGCGCCTCGTCCAGCTCGCCGGCGCGCACGCTGGCGTCGCGCAGCTCGTCCTGCAGGCGCCGCGCGTCGTCGCGGGCCTGCTGCAGCTCCTCGCCGCGGCGGCGCGCCTCGTGGTCGGTGGAGCTGAGGTCGCGTCCGAGCAGGGTGAGGGCCGCGATGCGGCCATCGGTGTCGCGGACGGCCTGGATCGTGAGCGCCAGCGGCAGCCGCTTGCTGTCGCGCCGCTTCCACACGGTGCGGTACTCGCCCAGGGCCTCGCCGCGGCGGAGCCGCGCCAGGACCTGGGGCAACTCGTCCGCGAGGTCGCGCGGGCTCAGGATCGACGCGCTGCGGCCCACGACCTCGCGCGCGGCGAGGCCCGTCAACCGCTCCGCGGCGGGGTTCCAGCCGGTGATGCGGCCGCCGAGGTCGAGGCCCACGATGGCCAGGGGGCTGCCCTCGAGGAGCGCGCGGTAGCGGTCGTGCTCCCGCTCCGCGTGCTGGCGCCCCGCCGCGTGCTCGCCGATGGCGCCCGCGCTCCACCAGAGCGCCGTTCCCGCCAAGGCCGCGAGGCCCGCGACGAGCAGCGACGCTGCGAGCTCGGGGGGCGCGCCGAGCCGCTGCGCCTCGATGCGCGCGAGACTCAGGAGCAGGGCGAGCAACGCCACCAGCGGAAGGGCGCGCCGCGCGAG
>DASYRW010000146.1:0-3919 GCA_036003985.1 Thermoplasmatota archaeon | reverse complement strand
CGCTCGTGGGTGACACGGGACGCGTCCCGGCCCAGGGCACCTTGGGCAAGGCTTGTTCAAGACCTTCCCCGGACCTGGCTGCGATGTCCGCACAACGTTGCACCGTGGCGAGCCTGGTTGGGCGCGATCTGGGGACAAGTTCAAGGCCCGGCCGGGCGTGGGAGCGCCGATGCCCGCGACGGAGATCGCCACCCTGGGCGGTGGGTGCTTCTGGTGCCTCGAGGCCGCGTTCGAGCAACTGGGCGGCGTGCAGCGCGTCGTCAGCGGCTACGCCGGCGGTTCGGTCAAGGAGCCGAGCTACGAGGCCGTGTGCAGCGGCGCGACCGGCCACGCGGAGGTGACCCAGGTCGCGTTCGATCCGAGCGTGCTGGGCTTCCGCGACCTGCTCCAGGTGTTCTTCACGATCCACGACCCGACCACGATGAACCGGCAGGGCGCGGACGTGGGCACGCAGTACCGCTCCATCGTCCTGTGGCACAGCCCCGAGCAGCGGGCTCAGGCCGAGCAGCTGATCAAGGAGCTCGAGGGCGACCGCGTCTTCGACCGGCCGATCGTGACCGAGGTGAAGCCCTTCACGGACTTCTATCCGGCCGAAGCCCACCACCAGGGCTACTACCGGCGCAACCCGCAGCAAGCCTACTGCCGCGCCGTGATCAGCCCCAAGCTCGCGAAGCTGCGCGCGGCGTGGGCAAGCCGCTTGAAGTAGCGGCGCGCTTCGGGGGGCATGTCGCTCGCGAGGAAGCTGCAGGTGCCGGCCGGCGCCAAGGTGCGCGTCGTCCACGCGCCCGCCGGCTTCCAGCTCGACGCGCCCACGACCGACGGCGCGGTGGCCGAGGCCGTCCTCGTGTTCGTGAAGAACGCAAAGGAACTGAGGGCCAACGGCAAGCCCGCCTTCGAGGCGGCGCGCGAAGACCGGCTGAGCTGGATCGCGTACCCCAAAGGAGGACAGCTTGGCACGGACCTGAACCGCGACAAGCTGTGGGCGGCGGTCAAGGCCGAGAAGATCAAGCCCGTGCGGCAGGTCGCGCTCGATGCGACGTGGAGCGCGCTGCGGTTCCGGCCGGCGTAGCTCCTCGACAGCGAATCCTTAAGCCCGGCCCTGCGGCTGCGCGGCCATGCGCCACGCGCTCGCGGTCCTCGCGCTGCTGCTGCTGCCCGCCGCGCTCGCGAGCGATGGCATGCTCGCCTCGAGCCCCGCATTCCTGGACGGCGGCCGCATCCCGGAGCCGTACACGTGCCTCGGCGAGGAGATCTCGCCGCCGCTGCTGGTGGTGCACGCGCCGCCCGGGACCGTGAGCCTCGCGCTGATCATGGCCGACCCGGACGCGCCGCTGTCGCTGCTCCGCCCGCTGGGACTCATGAACTTCACGCACTGGCTGGTGTGGAACGTGCCCGTCGAGGCAGGCTCGGCGATCTTCGACGAGGGCGCACTGCCGGAAGGCGCCGCGGAGGCGGATCCGTACGTCGGCCCGTGCCCCCCCGTGCCGCTGGACCCGCACCGCTACCACTTCGAGTTCCACGCCCTCGACGCGACGCTCACGCTGCCGGCGAACGCGGACCGCGCCGACCTCGAGGCGGCGATGGAAGGCCACGATCTGGAGCAGGACACGCTGGTGGGCCTCTTCGCGCGCCCGCTGCCCGTCCGTTGAGGCTCACGCTGCGAGGATCATGATCTCGAGCGCGGCCGCCAGTGCGAGCACGAGGAGCGGCACGAGGACGGCGTGGGCGCTGTTGCGCAGCTGCAGCTGGCACGTCGCGCGAAGGCTGCGCTCCCGGCGGCCGTGCGCCACGGCTTGCGCGCCCAGGAAGGCCCCCACGAGCACGCCCTCGACCTCGAGGACCAGCAGCAGGAACTGCGCGAGGCTGCGCGGCGCCGGCGGCGGCACCATGGCGAAGCTCAGCACGCAGCCCACCGCCACCGACGCGGCGAGGATCCCCGCGACGAGGCGGACGCGCGGCTCGAAGTGCACGGCGATGCCGCCCACGGCGGGCACCACCAACGCCAGGCCCCAGTTGTGGGCGAAGGCGCGCATGCCCAGGAGCAGGAGGTCGAGGAACGTCTCGGGCGCGCGGACGGTCCCGAAGAGCGCGCCGCCCGTCGCGAGGGGCAGCGTCCAGTCGAGCAGCCCCAGCCCGAGCCCGGCGCCGGCCGCAGCCGCCAGGCCCGCCATCAGCATCATGGCCCGGTCCGGCGCGATGACGGTGACGCCGCCCACGTCGAGCGTCCCCCACATGCGCGCCGCGACGCCCACGAGGCCCCTGGGATCCGTCGCCCCGTAAGTCCTCTTCGTCACGGGCCTTTCGCCCACGCGGGGCTCCACGGCGGGGCCCGCGGGCGAACGTCCGCCCTCCACCGGCGGTGGACAGGTCTGGTGGCCCCGGCCCGTGGTGCGGTGAGGGAAGGTTGAAGTCTCCCCTGCGCTTGGCTGCCGCGTGCTGCGCCGGTTCCTCGTCGCGCCGCGACGCACCGGCGCGGTCGCGCCGTCGAGCCGCGCTCTGGCGCGGCGGCTGGCCGACCTCGCGTTCCGCGGCGACCCGCGCGTGGTGGTCGAGATCGGCGCGGGGGCCGGGGCGGTCACGCGCGAGCTGGCCGCGCGGGCCGAAGCGAGCGGTGCGCGCCTCCTGGCGGTGGAGCTCGACGCGCGCCTCGCGCGGCGCATCGATCACGGGTTGGCGGCGCGCGCCCACGCGGCCTGGCTGCCCGTGCAGCGGGCCGACGTCGTGGTGAGCGGCATCCCCTTCGCGTCCCTGCCCCGCGCCGAGGCCGACGCGATCCTGCGCGAGGCCGCGCGCGTGGCGCCGCGCATCGTGCTCTTCCAGTACACGCGCCGGCGGCTCGCGCTCGTGGAAGAGCACTTCCCCCGCGTGCGGCGGCGCGAACGGGTGGCGTGGAACCTCCCGCCCGCGCTGGCCATCGAGGCCACGCTGACGGCCTGACGGCGCGCCGCGCTGGTGGCGGGGGCTGAACTTGTTTGGAACCTCTCGAGCGCCTCCGCAGGGGGCCCACCGGCCATGGCGTGCCATGACATGACCAGGGAATCCAGACGGGCGCCCGAAGGCTTGGCCACGCTCGCGGTCGGCTGCAGGGGCCTACCGCTGTCGCGGGATCGGAGACCCGGCCCTGGGCTTGTGCGGGGGCCGGAACGTCCGAGCGGGAATCCCTGAGGACGGGGCCCCGACGGGGTGCGACCCCCTGCGAAACCGTGGCATGCCAGCCGGTTATCCACTGCAGAAAAGGTTCATCCGAGGGCAACAGGTTCGGCTGCCTTGGGAGGCTGGCAGGCAGGGGGAGGCTCCGCTTTCTCGCGCCTACCGATAGCCCCCAAAACGGGAGGAACCAACCATGAACAAGCTGATCATCGCGGGCGCCCTGATCGTCGGGTCGGTCGCCGTGGCACTTCCGGCCTCGGCCGAGTGCAACAGCGGGCCTGCCCCGGACAGTGGCTTCTACAGCATCTGCCTGTTGGAGTACAACGCGGGCGAGTTTAGCGACCTGACGTGCCAGTGGGGCTACACGTATACCAACTCGTATAGCAACAACCAGTTGGTCGACTTCTTCCACTACGGCACGAGCGGCTACCAGGCCGCGGGCGTGAACCAGTACGCCAGCGACTACCAGTTCGACTACTGCGACGGCTCGTACTCCTACGACAGCACCTACGGCAGCACCAACATCTACGGCTACACGAGCGGCCCCGCGGGCTACCTGGGCGCCAACGTCTACCAGTACGACAGCAGCTACGGCTACTGCTACTTCGGCACCTGCTACGGCCCGTTCGCCTACGACGCCACGGGCGTCAGCGCCTACGGCGGCAGCGGCCCCGCGTACTTCGGCGCGTACTACAACCAGTACGACTACGGCGCCGGCTGCTTCGAGGGCGGCGCGCTCTACGGCAGCGCCGGCTTCCTGCCCCTCCCG
>DASYRW010000145.1:0-2057 GCA_036003985.1 Thermoplasmatota archaeon | reverse complement strand
CCATAGCACGTCCCGGCTGGTCGAACGGCTCGCGCTGCCCAGCGAGGTGGACCAATTCAATAGAGCAACTCGAATAGGTTGCGATCTGCGGATCCCGCACCGCTCAAAAGCGCCCGCGGTTGGGGGCTGAGCCATGCGCGTCGCCGCGTCGGTCCGCGATCACGGTCGCGTCCGCGCTCGACGGCGCCCTGCCACCGGGCCCGGAGCGGCGATAGGTTGAAGGCCGCCCCCGCCGTCGCCGCGCCGATGTTGGAGGGGGACCCCGCGGTCCGCGTGTGGCGCGGCGCCACCGTGGAGAGCGTGCACCGCGCGGTCGTCGTCGTCGCCGATGGCTCGGGCCGCTTCGTTGCGCGGCTGGGCAATCCCGGTCTCGTGACGTACCTGCGGTCCTCGGCGAAGCCGTTCCAGGCCGTGCCCTTGGTGGCGAGCGGCGCGGCCGACGCGTTCGGCCTCACGGACCCTGAGCTGGCGGTCATCGCCGGCAGCCACGGTGGCGAGGACCGGCACGTCAAGGCCGTCGAGAGCATCCTCGCCAAGGCCGGGCTCGCGCCCGACGCGCTGCAGTGCGGGGTGCACAAGCCTTACCACGGCCCCACGGCCGCGCGCGTGGGCGACCGCGCGACGACGCTGCACCACAACTGCTCGGGGAAGCACGCCGGCATGCTGCTGCTCGCGGCGCACCTCGGCGCGCCAACGAAGGCCTACATCGACCCGCGCAGCCCCGGCCAGCGCGCCATCCGCCGCGCGCTCGCGGACATCGCCGGCCTGAAGGCTGCGCACGTGCGCGTGGGCACCGACGGCTGCAGCGCCCCCAACTTCGCCATGCCGGTGAAGAGCGCCGCGGTCGCCTTCGCGCGGCTCGCCGCGCCCTCGCGCGCCCCGGCGAAGCACCGCGACGCGCTCGGCCGCGTGCGCGACGCCATGATCGCGCACCCCGGGATGGTGGCGGGCGAGGGGCGCTTCGACACCGACTTGATGGGCACCCTCGGCGGCGCGGCGCTGAGCAAGAGCGGCGCGGAAGGCTTCGAAGGCGTGGGGCTGCCGTCGCGGGGCCTGGGCATGGCGGTGAAGATCGTCGATGGCGGCCAGCGCGCCGTGCCGCCGGTCGTGGTCGAGGCCCTGCGGCAGCTGCGTGTCGCGAGGGCCGCCCACGTCAAAGCCCTGCAGCCGCATCTCGGCGCGACCCTCACGAACTGGCGCGGGCTCGCCGTGGGACGCCTCGAGGCCGACTTCCGGCTGCGGCGTCGTTGACCACGACGTAGCCGACCGGGTTCACAGGCTGCCGACGGACCCTAGGCGATGTGGTCCACGATGCCCACGTCGGGCGTGCGGGCCTCGACCTGCACGGGCTTCGGCGCGGGCTCCGGCACGCCCAGCGCGCGCAGCGCGTCGGGCTCGTTGTCGGTGTAGACGAACTCGTGGCCGCTGTGCCGCGCGATGGCGCGCGCCTGGATCTTGGCGAGGGGCGAGGGCCGCACGAGCGCGACGCGCACCGTCAGGTGGGCGCGCAGGGCCTCGGTGAAGCGCTCGCGCGCGTCGGGCGTCAGGCGCAGGGTGCGGTGCGCGTAGAGCATGAACCGGAAGGGCCGCTCGGGCACCTTGTCGCCGAGCTGCGCGAGGGCGTCGAGGATGTCGTCGGCACCAGCCCTGTCGTGGTCGCCCTCGATCAGGCCGCGCACGACGCCGTCGAGGCCGGCCCAGAGGCGCCAATGCTTGCCCTTGAAGGCGAGCCCCTCGCGGATGGCAGGTTCGGCGCCCGGCATCGGCCTCGGTTGGCCCCATGGCGTTGCGCTGTATATCAAGCACCGCGGAAGCGCCCAGGGCCATCCCACGCGGGCCCGGGCGTCGTCCCGCCGGCCCGTGGGGCGAAGGGGAAAAACGGGCTCACGCCGGCTTGGCTTGCAGCTGCTGAGCGAGGTGGGCCACGATGCTCGCGAAGGCCTTGCCGGCCTCGCTGTCGAGGTGCTCCAGCACGAAGGGCTTGCCCGCGTCGCCCTGCCGCACGATGCGCGGATCGAAGGGGACGCGGCCGAGGAAGGGCACGCCCAGCTCGCGCG
>DASYRW010000144.1:0-10933 GCA_036003985.1 Thermoplasmatota archaeon | reverse complement strand
CACCGATCCGACGCCCGCGATGCTGCCCGGAATGTCCCGCACGCGTTCCGACGCCGCCATGGGCTGAGGTCGCATGGTCGACGCCGGCGACTACGGCATCCTCCTCGGCGCGCTCGGCCTCGTGAGCGGGATGGCCTCGGCCGCCTACGCGCGGGGCCAGGTCCTCGCCGCGCGGGCACAATTGAAGGACGCGCGCGAGCAAGCCCTCGAAGCGCTGCGCGCCGCGGAGCTGGCGGCCGAGACCAAGCGCGAGCAAGCGCTCGAAGCCCTGCGCGCCGCGGAGCTCGTCGCCGAGAACGCGCGCGCGCAAGCCCTCGAAGCCCTGCGCGCCGCGGAACTCGTCGCCGAGAACGCGCGCAAGCAGGCGGATGCAGCGCTGCGCGCCGCGGAACTCCTGGCGCTCTCGGACATCTCGGCGCGGGTCCGTGCGATGCGCGCCTCCAGCTTCGAGGCGAACCCCAGCCTCCCTCTGGAGCTCCAGGCAGTCATCGAGCGCGCGGGCGGCCCGCGCGCGTACAGCGTGCTGCTGGACGCGCTGGAGGCTGCGCAGGAGATCTACCTCCTGCGCAAGCTCGGCGCGGTGACGAATGAGCAATGGCGCAGATGGATGCACGATGACATGCCGCTCATCGTGCGGAGCCCCGCCTTCGAGGAGGTCTTCCGCCGCGCCGCGAAGGAGAACATGTTGGCTGCGGAGTTCATCGCTGGTTTCGAACCTGTGCTGCGCGGGCGGGACGTGGTCGACCCTACAGCCGGGCGGGACACGCCGAGCTGACGTCCGCCTGCGTCCTTGCGACGCGGCGCGGGACCCAGGGGCATGTGGGCCGCGGCGCGGTGGCGGGGGGAAGCATGCCGCCGACCACAGCAATCCCTTGGTGTCGGCCCGCGCCCGTCGCGCAGAGGCACCGATACAAAAGGTTATCGCGAACCTGACATGTCCAGACACCGGCACGAGCTCAAGGCGCGTGGACGTCCCATGACCACGGGTGCAAGCCGCCAGCGTCCGGAAAGGAGCCGCGTCGTCGCGACCGGGAGCGCCGACCTGCGCGTCGACCTGCCTTGCGCGATGGCGGGCTTCTCCGCCCCCCCGTGCCACGTCCACCTCAAGTTCGTCTCGATCGGCGGACGCAAGGCGCTCCTCGCGCTCACCGACCCCGGGAAGCCCGCCGCGATCCAACGCTGGCTCGACCAGTACGGGCCCTCGGCGGTCCACGTCGCCCCGGGCGTTGCCCCCAAGTTCCTGCAGGCGGACTTCGTGAAGCTGCCCGCCGCCTGGACGCAGCTCCTGTCGGCGGTGCACGTCCGCCACCTCGAGCTCTCCCCGGACGGCACGGCGTCGCTCTTCATCGAAGGCCCGATCGACCAGATCGAGCGTTTCGTCAAGGCCATCAAGCTCGGCCGGCCCGTGGCCCGCTCCCGCAAGACCGTGCCAGGCTCGGACCGCGTGAAGCTGACCCACCGCCAGCTGGACGCCCTGTCGAAGGCGGTCGCGTCGGGCTACTTCGAGATCCCCCACAAGCTTGACCTCCGGGCGCTCGCCAAGAAGATGGGCATGAGCCACGGGGCCCTCTCGGAGCTCCTCCGGCGGGCGGAGGCCCTCGTCATCACGGGCTACATCGATTCGCTGACCGAATCGCATTGGGATGGGCCCTTGCCCAAGGCCCTGAAGGATCCCGCCGCGCCACCCGTCCGTGTCCACGCCCCCCACCCGCTGCCCCCGCCGAGGGTTCGGCTCAAGAAGGCTTGAGGCCACGGGAGGAGGCTGGCTTGGGTCGTCGGGGCCCCTTGATCGAAGCTCGACCCGGTAGCCCTCAAGCGAGGGCCGCGGTCACGTGCCGATCCAGGAAGGCATCGCGCTCCGTCTTGACGTGGGCCGGATAACCTTCCCGGAGCCCGGCCTCGTGCCGCTCGCGCACGTTGAGCCGGGCTTGCGGGGCCGTGGCGCCTCGCCCGATCTCGCGCTGCTCCAGCTCGCACGTCCACGCGTCGAGGGCCCGACCGTACAAGGCGACGCGCGCAGCGGGGGCCATCTCGTCGAGCCTGGCGCGCCGCGCCGCCCGCACGCTGGACAACGTCATGGGGCAGTCCGCCGAGGATCCTGGTGCGGGAGGAGCGTCATGCGGCCAGGCACGGGGTCCGCGCTTATCCCCCTGCTGGCCCAGCGGCGCGCGCGCGCAAGCCGAGCAACCACCACATGCGGACCTTCGGGAGCTGCCCGCCGGGATTTCGCCCGAACCCACGGCGGCCCTGTCGGTCCAGGCCTGCCCCGGCCGGCATCTACTTGCCTCGCCGCCGCCCTTCGAAGAGCCATGTCGCGCAGCAGCAACAAGGCCACCACGCGCCGGCGCCGCCACCCGAGCGAGACGAGCCGCGCGGCGGACGTTCGCGGCCACGCGAGCGCCGCGGGGAGCCGGCGGCGCAGCAAGCAGGGCGCTTGACGTCGGGTGTTCCGCAGCCAAAGCCCGCAGGCAAGGCCTAAGTGGCCTCGCGCGCGTCGCGGCCCCATGCTCCGGCCCGCCCTCGCGCTGGTCGCGCTCCTCCTCGCAGGCGCGCCGTCGCTCGCCCTCGTCCCTTCCGGCTGGGTGACCGCGACCCTGGGGTCCGACGGCTCGGTGGACGTCCGCGAGACCAGCGCCGACACGGCCAGCTGCATCGGCTTCGCGCCCACGACCGCGACCTGCGCGACCGGGGAGGGCCTCTTCCCCATCGCCCTCACCCTCGGCTGGCCCGCGTGCGACAACGGGCCCGTGGCCACGTCGCTGTCGAACTGCTTCGTCGGCGACATGCTCAACGTGCTCGCCTACCAGGAGCCGCAGCAGCGCCAGCTCGTGTTCAAGTGCACCGCGATCTTCCTGGGCCCGGGCATCAAGCTCTACGACTACGCGTGCTTCAGCTTCGGGCCGTGGCTGTTCGACGTGCCCTTCGAGCACACATGCAGCATGCGCGCCTACGGCACCACCTTCGCCGCCGGCGCGCCGCTCGGCCTGCCCTCGGACGGCACCGAAGGCGCGGCTGGCTCCTGGCTGTGCGCCGTGACCACGATCCCGGGGTGGGGCTGATGCGACCCCTCCTCCTGGCGCCGCTCCTGCTCGCGCTGCCCGGCCTCGCGGCCGCGGACGTGGACCACAACAGCACCTGCGGCGGCTGGGCGCCCGAAGTCAACGACTGCACCACCGGCACGCACACGACGCCCATCTACGGCGTCAACACCATCACCTTCGGCGACTGCTCGGCGCTGTACACGTGCTTCGTCGGCGACCTGCAGATCGTGCTGCGCCCCGCCGAAGGCGGCGCCGGGCCGACGTTCCTGCGCACGTGCTCGGTCGTGACCGCGATCCACCTGCAGCTGTTCCTGCTGGACTGCAGTGATGCCGGCAGCTTCCCCGCGCCGCCGTACGTGCACGAGTGCCACGTGCGCGCGTACCGGAGCATGGACCGCACCGTCGCGGGCAGCGGGCTGCCGGGCGCGGTCGGGCCGTGGACCTGCCGCGTCGTGCACGATCCCATCGGCGAGTAGCTACCCGATCTCCGGCGGGATCGCGCCCATCTTGCCGGCCATGTAGTCCTTGATGGCTTGCCGGATCTCGGCGTCGGTGTTCATCACGAAGGGCCCGTACTGCACCACCGGCTCGCCGATGGGCGGCCCCGCGATGAGCAGCGCGCGCAGCGGGCCCGGCGCGTCCTTCGGGGCTTCGAGCACCGCGTCGCCTTCCCTGCCCAAGGTCACGATGTCGCCCTCGATGGCCTCCAGGCCCTGTGCGCCCACCCGACCCTCGCCCTCGACGACGTACGCGAAGGCCGTGTCGCCCTTGGGCAAAGGATGGACGAACCGCGCGCCCGGCGCCAGCGTCGCGTGCAGGTACGTGATGGGGATGCGCGTCGCGATCGCGCTGCGCGCGCCCAGGGCCTCGCCGGCGATGACCTTGACCTTGCTCGCGCCGTCGCCGAGGTCCACCTCGGGCATGCGCGCGGTGGGCGTGTCCTGGTAGCGGGGCCGCACCCACTTGTCCTTGCGCGGCAAGTTGACCCACAGCTGGAAGCCGTGGGTTGGGCCGCCCGCGCGCAGGATCTCCTCGTGGGGCATCTCGCTGTGCACGACCCCTGCGCCGGCGGTCATCCACTGCACGTCGCCGCGGCCCAGCACCCCTGTGTTGCCGACCGAGTCGCGGTGGCGCAGCTTGCCCTGCAGCATGTAGGTGACCGTCTCGAAGCCGCGGTGCGGATGGTCGGGCGCGCCCTTCGCCTCGCCCGGCAGCCAGTCGGTGGGGCCCATGTGGTCGAGCAGCACGAACGGATCCATGTCCAGCAGGAACTGCGTCGGGAAGGGCCGGCGCACCGGGAAGCCCGCGCCCTCGAGGGCGCGCACGCTGGGCAGCACGCGCTCGGCCAGCCGCGGCGCTTCGCTCATGGCGTTCCCATCCCGTCCCTCGCACTTAGCTCTGGAGGTTCCCCCGGGGAGAGCGGCTCCTCGATCCGGGAGCGGGGACGCTGGAGCCTTGGAAGAAAAATGAGCGCGAAGGGCCGCGGACTCAGGCGTCCTGCGGGCCCTTCTTCTGGCCTTTGCTGGCCGTCTTGGCCTTGGCCGCGTCCTTGTGCTCCTGGCCTTGGGCCTGGCCTGCCTGGCCCTGCGCGGACGCGCCGCTGCCGGGCGGCCCGCCCTGCGGGGCTGGGGCAGCCTCGATCTCCGGCGCGTCGTCCGGGTCGTCGCGCTTCGGCGCGGGCGCGGCCTGCACGTCGGGCGCGTCGCTGGACGTGTCGGCGTGGCCCGGCGCGTCGGCCGAGCGGCCGCGCGCGGGCGCCTCCTCGGCGGCGGGCTCCTCGACCGGCGCGACCACCGGAGCCTCGGGCGCGGGCTCGATCGCGAGTGCCTCGGGCTGCGCCTCGGGGATCGCCTCCGGCGCGGCGCCCTCGCCGACCGCGATGCTCGCGCTGGCCTCGTTGTTGCCATCGTCGTTGTCCACGCCGGCCGTCGCCACCACCGCCGTGTTGTCCAGCAGCGCGCCCGCATCGGTCTCGTCGGTCGAGGCCGTGAGCGTCAGCGCCCGCGACGCGCCGGCCGCCAGCGTGCCGAAGGCGCAGTGCAGCGTCGTGCCGACGAGCGAGCAACCGCCCGTGTCGCCGGCCATGCCCCAGGCGCCGCTCACCGCGGGCAGCTCGTCATCGAGCGTCACGGAGGTCGCGGAGCCGGGGCCGTTGCTGCTCACGGTGATGAGGAACACGGCGTCCTCGCCGGGCTGGATGGTGACGGAGCTCGCCGTGGCGGTGGCGTTCTGCGCCTGCTTCTCCACGCCGACGTCGGCGTTGCAGCCGGCGGTGAGGATGCCGTTGTTGTAGTCGTCCAGGATGGTCGCGTTCTCGACCATGTACGAGCCCGGCGGCTTGTTCGTCTTCAGGTGGTAGGGCAGCTGGTCGCCGTAGCCGCTCAGGAGCGCGTCGGCGTTGGCGATGGCGTCATCGACGGGCCCGGAGCCCGAGCCCAGGACGAGGATGCTGAGCTTCGCGCCGATGAGCTGCTTCGCGAGGATCACGCTCGCGTCGCCGTTGCCCGGCGTGTTGAGGATGTCGAGCAGCTCCTCCTTGGTGTAGACCTGGTCGCCCAGGGTCAGCTCCGTGATGGGGTCGCCGGTCTCGCCGTCGATCCAGGCCTCCTCGTGGGTCTTCCAGTAGCCGATGGTGTGCGGGCACACGCTCGGCTCGACGACCTCGAAGCACTCGTTGGCGCGGCTGTCCTCGCTGGCGAAGTAGGTGGTGTCGCCACTGTACTCGGCGCGCCAGCACCACGTACCTGCCTCGGTGGGCGTGAACGGGTCGCTGTCGGCCTCGCCGGTCGCATTGAGGGGCACGTCGTCGCTGACCAGCGTGCCGCCCTCCTCGCACGTGCCCAGGATGAGATCGAGCTCGCTGGGCGCGCACAGGAAGAAGTCCACGGTGCCCGTCGGGGTGCCGAAGTCGCCCGTCACCACGGCGTGGTCGCTGACGCTGCCGCCGAGGTCGATGGAGGAACTGCTCGGGGTCGTGACGGTCGTGGAGGGCTGCTTGGCGACCTCGAAGCACTCCGTGCCGTTGTTCGTGTGCGACCCGCTCGTGTACACGTCGTCGCCCTCGTACGCGACACGCCAGCAGTAGTCGCCCACGTCGTTGACGACCGTGCTGTCGCTCGTCGCCTCACCAGATCCGTCAAGGGTCACAGGACCGCCGATCTGCGTGCCGGCGCTCCCCTCGCAGCCGCCCGCGGTCACCTCGCTGGGGCCGCAGAGGAAGAACGTCACATCGCCCGTCGGCACAGGGCCGCTGCCCGACACGGTCGCGGTGTCGCTCACCGACGTGCCCGGGATCACCGTGCCCTGCTCACTGCTGCTCGTGCTGATGTCCGGCGGCAACTGCTCCACCGTGAAGCACTCCGAGTCCGCGTTCGTGTGGTTGCTCGGGTCGTAGAGGTCGTCGCCGCCGTACTCGGCGCGCCAGCAGTAGGTGCCGGGCGTGAGCGTGTCCGTGGTGGCGTCGCTGGTCGCGCTGCCGCCCACGAGGCTCACCGCGCTGCCGATCTGCGTGCCCGCGCTGCCTTCACAGCCGCCTGCCGTGACTTCGGAGGGCTGGCAGAGGAAGAACGTGACATCGCCCGTCGGCGTTGCCCCCGATCCGCTGATGGTGGCGGTGTCGGTGACGGACGTTCCGGGCAGGACGCCGCCGCCCGTCGGGTTGCTGGTCGTGTCCGTGCTCGACGGCAGCGTCGCGGTCGTGAAGCACTCCGTGGTGCTGTTGGTGTGGCTCGTGGCGTTGTACGTGCCGTCGCCGCCGTACGCGGCGCGCCAGCAGTACGTGCCGATGGCGTTGGTGTCGCTCGTGCTGTCCGACGTCGCGACGCCGGCCACGAGGCTCACCGCGCTGCCGATCTGGGTCCCGGCGCTGCCCTCGCAGCCGCCGGCCGTGACCTCGCTCGGCTGGCAGAGGAAGAACGTGACCGTCCCGGTCGGCGTCGGCAGGCCGGCGACGGCGCTCACCGTGGCCGTGTCGCTCACCGAGGTGCCCGGGACGACGCTGCCGCCCGTCGGGCTGGAGGTCGTGCCCATCGGCGGGTCGCGCTTGATCCACGTCTTGGTGGCGGGGCCGCTGTTGTCGTCCTGGCCGTCGGTCTCCACGTGGATGACATCGCCCGACACGCCCACGTCGGCCGCGGCGTTGACGGTGGTCGTGCCCGCGACGCTGCTCTGGAGGGTGACGCTGCACTGGCCGCTCCCGTCCGTGACGCAGGTGGTCGTGCCGTCGTCGCCGAGGAAGTTGCCGGGGCCGCTCGTGATGTTGAGGAACACGGTGACGCCCGCCGCCGGGTCGAAGGCGCCGCCGGTGGTCTTCTCGACGAGCACCGTGAGCAAATGATCCTGGCCCACGAGGTTCGTGCCCGTCTGCGGCGTGATGCTGATGCGCGCGTCGCACGTGCTGAAGCTGCCGCCCGCGAAGTCGTGCAGCTCCGCCGTGAAGGACTGCGAGGCGCGGGTCTCGGCGAGGAAACTCGCGAAGCAGGGCAGGTCAGCTCCGAGCAGGGCCGTGAGGTTCACGCCGGCCTCGAAGAAGGTGCCCGTCTCGAGGGCGACGGCGTCGCCGGGCTTCCAGGGCGTGTTGATGTCGGCACCGTTCACGCGGCCGCAGGCCTGGTCGCCGGCGGTGGTGTTCTGGCAGTCGACGCCGAAGAAGATGCCTTCGAGGTTCTGCGCCACGGCCGTGTTCCAGCGGTAGATGGAGATGTTGCTGACCTGGCCGCCGTTCGTGAACGTGCCGAGGATGAAGAGGTCGCCAAGCTCGTGCTGGCCCGTGAAGGGCGTCGCCGCGCCGCTGGAGGTGCAGCCGACGTCGGTCTTGAACAGCCAGAAGCCGATGAAGTTGTTCCCGTTGGGCTCGTCCTTCTCCACGCCCAGGTACAGGAAGGTGGAGCCGGCGGGCCCGTCGACGATCGTCGCGTAGGCGTTCAGGATGTCGTTCTTGTTGAGGACGTTGTTCGCGTTCACGCATTGCCAATCGTCGTTGACGTTGGCGTTGCCGTTGATGTCGTCGATGTCCTTGTTGCTGCCATGGGTCGTCGCGTCGGCGTTGCAGCCGGGGCAGGCCACGTCGCCGAACAGGTTGTCGTCCGCGAAGCCGCTGTTCACGATCGGCGCTCCGACGCTGATGGGCGTGCCGGCCGCGTCGAAGAGGGCCGCCCAGTCCCAGGGCGCGCCCGCGGGGGAGTCCACGACGTCCCCGTCGTTCAGCTCGAACGTGCCTTCCGTGTGCACGGCCGCGGCCGTCATCACAACGTAGCTCGCCGCGAGCATGATGACGATCGACATCGCGGCAATCTTCCGACTCACAGCCTCTGGCAACATGGACACGACCTCCTCAGCCCGTCAAGGCACCCGGAGCGCGCGCCTCTGTGCGGCTCCGATGCGCCTTTGGCAACCGGGCGACGCGCCTAACTGGCTGGCCCTTTTAATGCCTTGCTCTGCACGGCTTGCACCACGGTCTCGGTTGGCCTGCCCTCTGGAGAGAACGTCCGTATCGCCCCCGACGACCCTTCGAAAGATTGTACGATTCGACTACGCGCATGGTCTCCAGAACGGGGCTTCCATCGCGCGACGGCAACGCGCGACCCCCTCCCCGCCGCGACGGCTTCAAAGCCCCGGGAGCGCGTCACGCCGCGCAGGCGCGGCCTCGGGCTGCGCGGGCAAGGGCCCCGTCACGAGCGAGGGCCCCTCGGCCAGCGTGGCCGCCGCGCCCTCGGGCGTCGCGGGCAGCAGCAGCACGCGCACGCTCGCGGCGTTCACGTTGCCCGCCGCGTCGGCCGCGACGGCCTCGACGTAGTGCAGCCCTGCCGGCGAGGCCCCGGCGGGCCACGCCCACGCGGCGGGGCTGCTCTCCCCCGCCGCGACGCGCGCACCGTCGAACCACAGCTCGAGGCGCGCGAGGCCGCTCGCGGCGTCGATGGCCGATGCCGCGACGTCGAAGCGCAGCGCGCCCGGGGTCGCCACCACCACCGCCGGCAGGCCGCCCGCGCGCGGCAGGGCGAGGACTTCGACGCCGTCGACGTAGACGCTCCCCGGCGCGGGCCGCAGCACCAGCACGTCGGGCCCGGTATGGTCGAGCCGCACCTCGAAGCTCGCCTCGGCGGCCTCGTTGCCCGCGAGGTCGGCCGCCACGAACGCCACGGTGTGCGCGCCGTCCTCCGTCACGTCGAAGGGGGCTTCGTAGTCCTGCCACTCGCCTCCATCGACCCGGTACCGGATCGCGCCCGGCCCGCTGAGCTCGTCCTCGCCGGTGAGCGTGATCGCCACGGCGGCGCTCGTGTACCACCCTTCGTTGCCGAGGGCGCCGTCGAGCGCGTAGCTCGGGAGGGGCGGCGTCAGGTCGATCCGCACGACCGTGGTGCGCGGCGGCTCCTGGTTGCCCACGGCGTCGCGGCTGCGAGCTTGCAGGGTGTGCACGCCCTCGCCCGCGACGGTCAGTGGCCCTGCATAGGTCGCCCACGCTGCGCCGTCGACGCGCGCCTGCGTCAGCGCGACACCGCTCGCGGTGCCGCCGACGGCACGGTCCACGGCGCTGGCGCTGACGGCCACGTCCCCGCGGAACCAGCCTTCCTGGCCCACGCCGGCCAACGCCGCGGAGGTGAGCGGGCTGAGCGTGTCGAGCACGAAGCTCCCCGTCGCCCGGTCGATGCGCGCCACGCGCCCGGCGGGCACGTCGAGCACGACGGTCGTGGTCAAAGCGCTCGCGGGCCAGTACACGGTGACCTTGTCCGCCTGGGTCGCCGCGCCCAGCCCGAGGTCCAGGAGGAGGGCGTGCTGCGAGAGGTAGCTGCCGCCGGCCTGCACCTCGCGCCATTGGGGGTCGAGACCCGCCGCTTCGACCTTCACGCGCGCGCCGACGGCGCTCGGGTTCGCGCCGGGCTGGCGCAGCTGGAGATACAGCCAGTTGTTCTCGACACCAGCGCCCTGCATCAGCTGCGCGGTGTCGTTGGCGTTGTTCACGAGCGCGAGGTCCACGTCGCCGTCGTAGTCCATGTCGCTGGCCGCGAGGCCGCGGTGCACGCGCTCCTCCGCGATGCCAGCGCCCGCGTCGGCGCTGATGTCGGTCCAGCGGCGGTCGCCCGGCGCTGCTCCCTCCGGCTCGGGGTCGTTGCGGAACACTTGCATCGGTTGCGCGTAGCGGTCGGGATCGATCCACTCCGTGTGGCCGTTCGCCAGCACGATGTCGAGGTCGCCGTCGCGGTCGATGTCGGCGAAGCGGTCGCCCCACCCGACGTTCATGAAGGAATTGTGGAGGTCGTCCTCGCCGCTGCGGTCCTCGAAGGTGCCGTCGTGGAGGTTGCGGTAGAAGCCGTTGTCCTGCGTGGCGTAGTGGGTGAAGAACAGGTCGGGGTAGCCGTCGTTGTCGTAGTCGCCGATGGCGAGGCCCATGCCGGCGCGCTCGTCCGCCACCCCGGCGGGGGCCGCGCGCTCCGTGAAGGTGCCGTCGCCCTCGTTGCGGTAGAGGTTGTCGGCCGTCTGGTCGTTGGCCGCGAAGATGTCCATGTCGCCGTCGAGGTCGTAGTCGAACCACCCCACGCCGAGGGTCTTGGAGCCGTCGGCGTCCGTCGCGCTGCCGGCGCAGCCCGCCGCGCCCGCGACGTCGGAGAAGGTGCCGTCGCCGTTGTTGCGCAGCAGGAAGTTGTGCTGCGCGATGTGCCCGTTGGGGCCGCGGATGGTGTCGGTGGTGGAGCTCTCGACGTAGTTGCCAACGTACGCGTCGAGGTCGCCGTCGTTGTCGAAGTCGGCCCAAGCGCTGCCGCTGCCGAAGCACGGCGCGTCGCCACAGGAGCCCTCTTGCGCCACGGAACCCAGCGCCGCGGCGGAGACGTCGGCGAAGGTGCCGTCGCAGTGGCCGCGGAACAGCTGCGGAGGCCCGAAGTTCGTGACCAGCAGGT
>DASYRW010000143.1:0-3461 GCA_036003985.1 Thermoplasmatota archaeon | reverse complement strand
TGCAGCTCGATGCCCAGCTTGTGGCACACGGCCTTCGTCGACGCGTCGAGCTCGAGGGTCATCGCCTGGCCGACACAGCCGGGGAAGTATGCGTACTTGAAGGGCGGATCCTTGAGGGCGGGCTTCTTCACGTGCGAGTGGCCGAGGCTCATGCCTTGGCCTCCTTCTTCGCGTCGGGCTTGCCTGGCTCTGGAGGCTTGGCCGCGGCCGGCGCGGGCGCGGTGCTGTCCGGCGCCTTCTGGGTGAGCCGCTTCTCGCGGTCCTCCTCCTCCTCGCGCCGCTTCGTGTTGCGGTCGTCCTCCAGCTCGATGACGAACCGCTCGGCCTCGTGGCGGCCTTCGAGCCAGTGCGGGATGGGGATCTTGCCGTGGGCGGCCCACTTGACGGCCTTCGGCGTGTCCCGCAGCGCGCCCAGCGGGCCGCTGACGAGCAGCGGCAGCAGGCCCTCGTTCAGCCGGCCGAAGTCGGTCACCGACTTGACGAAGGCCAGCGTGTGCCGCGCGCCGGGGTGCTTGTAGCCCTCGCCATCGATGATGTTGCGGCGGAGCGCCACGATGGCCTCCTGAGGATCCACGCCCTTGGGGCACCACGCGCACTGGTACGCGAACATGCACCTCCACAAGCCAGAGTCCTGCACCATCTTCAGCCGCTCCTCGCGCGCGCCGTCGCGCGGGTCGGCCACGAAGCGGTAGATCTTGGCCGCGGCCATGGGACCGAGGAAGTCCTGGTCGCCGCGCCGCGCGTCGCAGTCGCTGAAGCACACGGCGCAGTTGATGCAGTTCGCCATCTGGATGACATCAGGCAGGTCGTCGGGGTGCATGATGCTCTCCGCGTCCGGCTTGAGCTCCTCGCGCTGGTCGCGGATGAGCCAGGGCTTCAGCTTCTCGACGGCCTTCCAGAAGGGCTCCTGGTCGCACACGAGGTCGCGGATCGTGGGCAGGTTCCCGAGGGGCTGCAGCACCAGCTCGCTCGCGTGCTCCAGCTCCGTGTCGACGAGCGTGTGGCAGATGAGCTTGGGCTTGCGGTTCAGCCGCACGGCGCAGATGCCGCAGATCGCTTGACCACACGAGCGCCGGAAGGTCAGCGTCGGGTCTTGCGTCTCCTTGATGCGGTGCAGGGCCTGCAGCACCGTCATGCCCGGGTCGACCTCGACGCGGTACTCCTGGAACCTGCCCTGCGCGGGGCCGCCGTTGTCCGCCGTGCGCCACACGCGGAAGGTCACGATGCGCTGCGCCTGAGCCGCGTGCGCGGCCTCGGCCTTGAAGGGCTCGACCTTCACGAGGTCGAGGTCCTTCTCGGCCTTCACGTTCATCGTCTTGAGGTAGTCGTTGCGCCCGGTCTCGTCCAGCTTGAGCGTGCCGAGCTGCTTGCGCACCTTCTTGGCCAGGTCTGCGCCCACGGCGGCTGCGAGCTTCTCGTCGCTGGCCAGCTGGATGTCGCGGCTGGTGCCCAAGCCGGCGGCCTTGAGCCTCTCCGCGTCCTGGGCCGAGACGCCCTTCAGTTCCGTCAGCTGCATCAGTACGCCCTCGCCTGGGGTTGGTACTTGGTGATCTCGACGGGGCGGTAGCTGATCTCGAAGCTGGGCCCCTTCTTGCGCACTTGGGTGTGCTTCAGCCACGTCGCGTCGTCGCGCTCCAGGTGGTCCTCGCGGTAGTGCGCGCCGCGGCTCTCGGTGCGCGCGAGCGCGCCGCGCGCGATCGTCTCGGCGACGTCGAGGATATTCTCCAGCTCCAGGGCGAACATGAGCTCGAGGTTGAACTTCCGGGCCTTGTCCGCCACCCCAATGCCCTGGAAGTCCTTGCGCGCCTGCGCCAGCATGGCGAGCGCGCGCTCCATGCCCTCCTGGGTGCGCACCACGCTCACGTCGCGCATCATGCCCGCTTGGACCGTCTTGCGGATGCGCGCGAGGTCGCTCTCGCCGCCCTCCGGGACCTTCGCGTCGCGGCCGAGGAAGCCCTCGATCCGCTCCTGCTCGCGGCGCACCTGCTCCTCCGGCACGTCCGGCGCGCGGGCCTGCTGCTTCGCGTACTTGGCCGCGTGGTCGCCGCTGCGCCGGCCGAAGACCACGCACTCCAGCAGCGCGTTGCCGCCGAGGCGATTCGCGCCGTGCACGCTGATGCAGGCCGCCTCGCCAGCCGCGTAGAGGCCCTCGACGCCGCGCACGCGGCCCCAGTCGTCGGTGGCGATGCCGCCCATGAGGTAATGGGACGTGGGCTGCACCGGGATCGGCGTGTCGATGGGGTCGAGGCCCGCGAACTCGAGGCACACCTCGCGCGTCCCGGGCAAGCGCTCCTTGATGCGCTGCGCCCCCAAATGGCGAAGGTCGAGGTGGATGAAGCCGTTGATGTCGCGGCCCTCGACGATCTCCTTGTGGAGCGCGCGCGCGATGACGTCGCGGCTGGCCAGCTCCATCATGTTGGGCGCGTAGCCCCGCTCCTGCAGGAAGCGCTCGCCGAGCTTGTTGAGGAGCCGGCCGCCCTCGCCGCGGCAGGCCTCGGTGATGAGGATGCCCGTGTCCCCAAGGCCGGTCGGGTGGAACTGCATGAACTCCATGTCCTCCAGCGCGGCCCCGGCCCGGAGCGCCATGCCGTTGCCGTCGCCCGTGCACGTGTGCGCGTTGCTCGTGCGCGCGAACACCCTCCCGGAAGGCCCCGTGGCCAGGATCGTGGCCTTCGCCGCGAAGGTCTCGAGCTTGCCTTCGCGGATGTCCCACGCGGTCACGCCCGCGCAGCGGCCGCGCTCGACGAGCAGCGAGGACACGAAGTACTCCACGAAGCGCGGGATGTCGCGCTTCATCACCTGCTCGTAGATCGTCTGGAGGATGTAATGCCCGGTCTTGTCGCCGGCGTAGGTGGTGCGCTTGCGCTTCTGGCCGCCGAAGGCGCGCTGGGCCAGGGTCCCATCGGCGTTCCGCGAGAAGGGCACGCCCCAGTGCTCGAGCTGGATGATGTCGCCGGCCGCGCTCATCACCAGCGTCTCGACCGCAGGCTGGTCCGCGAGATAATCGGAGCCCTTGAGGGTGTCGAGGACCATGTCGGTCGGGTCGTCGTCCTTGCGCAGCGCGGCGTTGATGCCGCCCTCGGCCGCGCCGGTGTGCGAGCGCACCGGATGCAGCTTGCTCACGATGGCGGTCTTGGCGCCCACGTCGTGCGCCTCGATGGCCGCGCGCATGCCCGCCAGGCCCCCGCCGACGACCACGACATCGAACTGGTGCAAAGGCTCCACCTGGCGCTGCCCGGGCGCGGCGGCGCCAATGGGCCGAGGGCCCTTAAAAGCATCGCGCCCTTACGCTCTGTCCTCGCTAGAGCGGCGCCGGGACCGCGACGCCCGCCGCGGGCGCCGACGGCAACGGCTCGAGGGCGGGCCACACGCGCTTCGCGCCGCGCGCGCGCTCGGTGCGCACGACGCCGCTGCCCTCCAAGCGGTCCAGGTGCCACTTGATGCTCGACTCGCTCATGCCC
>DASYRW010000142.1:0-3410 GCA_036003985.1 Thermoplasmatota archaeon | reverse complement strand
TGCCGCTGATAAAATGGCTTCAATTCTTTCTTTTCATCCCTTGCACTGATTGCCATTAATTCATCCTGCAAATCCGCGATAATTCCACCCCCCCATCATGTTCAAGAAAATCCTCATCGCCAACCGGGGCGAGATCGCGCTTCGAATCATCTGGGCCTGCAAGGAGCTGGGCATCAAGACGGTCGCCGTCTATTCGGAGGCCGACCGGGACTCGCTCCACGTCCGCTTCGCCGACGAGGCGGTGTGCATCGGGCCGGCGAAATCCAAGGACAGCTACCTCAACATCACCCGCATCATCGCGGCGGCCGAGATCAGCGGCGCCGAGGCGATCCATCCCGGCTACGGGTTCCTCAGCGAGCAGGCGGGCTTCGCGCGCGCCTGCGCAAAGGCGGGCGTCGCGTTCGTCGGGCCGCCCCCCGAGGCGATCGAAGCGCTGGGCGACAAGGTGCGCGCGCGCCAACTCGCGATCCGCGAGGGCGTGCCGGTCGCCCCCGGCAGCGCCGGCGCGGTGGAAGACGCGGACGAGGCGCTCGCGGTCGCGCATCGCATCGGCTTCCCGGTGATGCTGAAGGCGGCAGGCGGAGGCGGCGGCATGGGCCTGCGCGTCGCGCGCACCGCGACCGAGCTGCCGACGCTGTTCGCGCAGGCCTCGGCCCAAGCCCAAGCAGCCTTCGGCAACGGCGCGATGTTCGTGGAGAAGTTCCTGGAGCGGCCGCGGCACATCGAGGTCCAGGTGCTGGGCGACCAGCGCGGCCACCTCATCCACCTCGGCGAGCGCGAGTGCAGCATCCAGCGCCGCCACCAGAAGCTCCTGGAGGAGGCTCCCTCCCCGGCCCTCAACGCGCAGCAGCGTGCGACCCTCGGCGGCCTCGCGGTCAAGCTCGCCAAGGCCGGGGGCTACGCCAACGCGGGCACGCTGGAGTTCCTCTTCCAGGACGGCGCCTTCCACTTCAACGAGATGAACACGCGCCTGCAGGTCGAGCACCCCGTGACCGAGATGCTGACCGGCATCGACCTCGTGCAGTGGCAGCTGCGGATCGCAGCTGGCGAGCCGCTGACGATCGCGCAGGAGCAGGTCCAGTGGCGCGGCCACGCGCTGGAGTGCCGCATCAACGCGGAGGACCCGCTGCACGACTTCCGGCCCGCGCCAGGCCTCGTGCGCAAGCTCCGCCTGCCGGCGGGCGAGCGCGTGCGCGTGGACCACGGCCTCGCCGAGGGCTGGACCGTCCCGGCCCACTACGACAGCCTCGTCGCGAAGGTCATCACGTGGGGCGACGACCGCGCCGCTTGCGTGCAGCGCATGGCCGGCGCGCTGCACAGCTTCCAGCTCGAGGGTTTCCCCACCAACGTCGCGCTGCACCAGCGCATCCTCGCCGACGAAGCCTTCCGCCGCGGCGAGCTGAGCACGCGCTTCCTGGAGGAGCGCGGGGTCCTCGCGGCGTTGCAGGAGGAGGCGCGGGCGCGCCTCGCGGCTTCGGAGGAGCGGGCGGCGATCCTCGCCGCCGCGCTCGCCATGGGTCCTTGGGGAGGCCTCGGCACGCTCCACCACGTGCACACCCTGCCCCCGCGCTTGGACCGGGAGGTTCCCTGATGCACGTCGTCCTCGAGGTGGACGGCGAGCGCCATGAGCTCTGGCTCGTCCGCGCCGCGGACAAGGTCAGCGTCGAGGTCGGCGGCGCGACCCACGACGCCGTCGCGGTGGCGCGCGGCGCGGAGGTGGAGGTGCGCCTCGCGGGGGAAGTGCACCGCGCCGAGGTGCTGGGCCCCGATCGGGCGCGCATCGACGGGCGCGAGGTTGCGTTCAAGGTGCCCTTCTTCGCGCCGGGCGGCGCGCCGGGCCAGCACGCCGAGCGGGACGTGGGCAGCGCGCGCATCCGGCCGCCGATGCCGGGCCGCGTCGTGGCGGTCAGGGTCCAGGAGGGCCAGCAGGTCGAGAAGGGCCAGGTGCTGCTCGTCCTCGAGAGCATGAAGATGCAGAACGAGATCCTTGCGCCCCACGGCGGTCGCGTCGCGCGCGTGGCGTGCCGTGAGGGCCAGCTCGTGGAACCGAGCGCGGTGCTGGTGGAGTTGGAAGATCGATAAGCTTTTCCTTCTTCGATCTTCGGGTCTCGGCCACGAGGACGCCCGCGAGGCCTTGAGGATTCCCCCGCGTTCCCGCGATTCCGCCACCTTATATCCCTACGGCGCTGTCCACGTCCGATGGCCAAGGACGACGCGCGCGAGGCCGCGGTGCGCGACGAGATCCGCAAGCTCGAGGAGGGCGGCCCACCCAAGTACCGCGACGCCCTGAAGGAGGAGGGCAAGCTCTTCGTCCGCGATCGGTTGCGGCTCTACTTCCCCGGCGGGCTCGCCTACGAGGACGGCCTCTTCGCGAACAACCGCAACCCCGAGCTGCCCGCCGATGGCATGGTCACGGGCGTGGGCCAGCTCGACGGGCGCAGCGTGTTCGTCATGGCCAACGACTACACCGTCAAGGCCGGCAGCATGGCCGAGAAGGGGGTCGAGAAGTTCCTTCGCGTGCAGGAGCGCGCGCTGCGGGCGCGCAAGCCCATCCTCTACCTCGTGGACTCGTCAGGGGCCCGCATCACCGACCAAGCAGGGTTCTTCGCGAACCTCCGCGGCATTGGCAAGTACTTCTACAACCACAGCGTGCTCAGCGGCGTCGTGCCGCAGATCGCGGTGCTCTATGGCCCCTGCGTCGCGGGCGCCGCGTACACCCCCGTGTTCTGCGACGTCACCATCATGGTGCGCGGCATGAGCGCCATGTGCATCGCCTCGCCAAGGATGGTGGAGATGGTCACGGGCGAGAAGGTGGACATGCAGCAGCTCGGCGGCGCCGAGGTCCACGCCCTCGAGAGCGGCTCCTGCCACCTCATCGCGGAGAACGAGGAGGACGCGGCGCGGCTCGCCTGGCGCGTGCTCTCGTACTTGCCCGACAGCTGCGACGCGCCGCCGCCGCGCTATGAGGCGCGCGAGCCCGCGCGCAGCCCGGGCGAGATCGCGGCCCTCGTGCCTGCGGACCCCAACGCGCCCTTCGACATGCACGACCTCATCGCGTGCGTCGTGGACGAGGGCTCGCTGCTCGAGCTCGGGCCGGACTACGCCCCGGAGCTGATCACGGCCTGGGCGCGCCTCGGCGGCCGCGTCGTGGGCATCGTGGCCAACAACAGCCGCCACAAGGCCGGCGCGATCTTCCCCGAGAGCGCGGACAAGGCCGCGGAGTTCATCCTCAAGTGCGACGCCTTCAGCGTCCCGCTGCTCTACCTGTGCGACACGCCGGGTTTCATGGTGGGCCTCGACGTGGAGAAGCAGGGCATCCTCAAGCGCGGGAAGAAGTTCATCTACGCCACCTCGACCGCGACGGTGCCGAAGATCAGCGTCGTCGTGCGCAAGGCCTACGGGGCTGGGCT
>DASYRW010000141.1:0-18568 GCA_036003985.1 Thermoplasmatota archaeon | reverse complement strand
CCGAGGTAGGGGTCGGCCTCGGTGTGGCGCGCGTTCAACCCGACCGCGATGGCGAGGCCGCGCCAGCTGTCCTCGAAGGGCTTCAGCACCGCCGCGTCGCCGTGGCTCGGGTGGCCGAGCTTGCCGTGCAAGGGCTTGATGGCGGTCTGGGCGCGCACCTCGTGATCGTACATGCGCAGCAGGATCTCGCGGCTGCCCACTTGCACATGGCCGAGAAGGCGCTTGAGGATGCCGGAGTACTCCTTCGTGGCGCGGGGCGCGTGCTCCTCGACGCTGCGCACAGGCGCGCGCGCGGGGCGCTCGTAGACGGGCCCCTCGTAGATGAAGGGCAGGTCGCTCTCGAAGAGGGTCGTGCCCTTCCACTTGACGCGCAGCAGGGGCTCGCGGATCGCCTTGCCCACCACCGTCGCGTCCACATCCCAGAGCTTGCAGATGCGCAGCACCTCGTCGAGGGCCTTGTCGCTCACGGCGAACATCATGCGCTCCTGGCTCTCCGAGACCCAGATCTCCCACGGCGCCATGCCGGGCTCCTTCGTGGGCACGCGCTCCAGCCACACCTCCGCGCCGAGGTTGGCCGCGAGCGCCATCTCGCCGACGACGCAGCTCATGCCGCCGCCGCCGAGGTCCTTGAGGCCGTGCAGCAGGCCCTTGACCACGCACTCGCGCGTCACGTGCAGCACGGGCTCCTTCGTGATCGGGTCGCCGAGCTGGACCGCGCCGCGGCTCGCCTGCTCGCTCTCCGCGCCCAGCTGCTGCGACGCGAAGGTCACCCCGTGGATGCCGTCGCGGCCGGTCTGGCCGCCGACCAGGACGTAGTTGTCCCCCGCTTGCTTGACGGCGCTGTGCACGATGTCCTCGCGCTCGGCGACGCCGACGCAGCCCACGTTGACCAAGCAGTTGGTGAGGTACTTCGGGTGGAACGTGACCGAGCCCGCGACGGTGGGGATGCCGACCCGGTTGCCATAATCGCGGATGCCGGCGACGACGCCGCCCGCGAGGTAGGCCGGGTGCTTCGTGCCCGCGGGCAAGGACTTGGCCGCGGTGTCGGGCATCCCGAAGAACAGGGGATCGACGAGCGCGACCGGCTGCGCGCCCATGCAGGCGATGTCGCGCAGGATGCCTCCAACGCCCGTGCTCGCGCCGCCGTAGGGCTCGATGGCGCTGGGGTGGTTGTGGCTCTCCATCTTGACCACGTAGACCCTGTCGCCCTCGAAGGTGAGCACGCCCGCGTCCTCGCGCAACAGGATCTTGTCCTCGCGGATGCCGAAGATGTGCTGTTTGAGCACGGGCTTCGAGGACTTGTAGCAGCAGTGCTCGCTCCAGGCTTGGCCCAGCGTCTGGACCTCCACGTCCGTGGGGTTGCGGCCGAGGGCCTTGTAGTGGTCCCGGATCGTGGCCATCTCCCCGGCGCTGAGGCCCAGCCCGAGCTGCGCGCTGAGTTGGGCGAGGGTGGCGTCGTCGGCGCCGAGCAGGTCCACCTCCCACACGGGCGGGTCGGCGAGCAGCTGCTTAGGGCTCATGCCTGCTCGCGCTCCACCAGGATGGTGTAGTCGTGGATCACCGGGTTGGCGAGCAGGCGCTTGCACATCTCCTCGGCGCGGTGGCGCGCGACCTCCTCGCTGGCGGCGTCGAGGTGGATGTCGAACACTTTCTCGGTCTGCACCGAGCGCAAGCCCTGGAAGCCGAGCAGCTCGAGGGCCTTGTGCGTGTTCTTGCCCTCGGGGTCGGCCACGCCCTTCTTCAGCGCGATCTTGACCTGGGCCTTGTACATGCGGCTCGGCGCTACATGCCAGTGCTCGCCTTAAAGGATGGGGGGTCGCCTGCGCCTCCACAGGAGGGCCGCGCCTGCCGCGAGCGCGAAGGCGAGGCTTATAGGGGCCGCGGGCAGCGACCGCTCCAGGCCAGCGGGCCGCAGCCCCGTACGCTCCTCGGACGGCGCGTCGGCCCGCGCGGGCGCGAGCGGCGATCCGGCGGGCGGAGCCTCCGAGGGTGGGACTGCGGAGTCCGCGGGATCGCGCATCGTCGGCGGCGCAGGCGCGTCGGCTGGCACCGGCGCCCCCAGCGCCGGCCCGTCCGGGGGACGCGCCACCTCGGGGCCGGCGAGCAGGCCGCCGTCGGCGAAGCGCGCCTGCACCCGCACGCGCGCAGCCCCCGCCGGCCAGGGCGCGGACCAGCCTTCGGGCCCCTGGACCAAGGGCCACGGCTGCGCGCCGGCCAAGGCTTCGATCCCGCTGGGCTGCTTGGGCCCCACGAGCGACGCGCGCACGCGGGGGCCTTCGCTGCCCAGCTCGGCCCAGGCGCGGAGCTCGAGCGTTCGGGCCTGCAGCACGGTCGTCATCGCCAGCGCGTCGGCGCCGGGCGCGTCCTCGACCAGCAGGAGCGCAAGGGTCGCGCGCGCTTGGTTCGGCAGGCGCGCGCGGACGCTGAGCTCGTACAGCCCGTCCCAGCCGCGGTCGCTGGTGCTCTTGCCACCGGTCGCGTTGAGGTGGAACGCCGCGAGGGGTTTCCACGCGCCCTCGGCAACCTGGATGGCGCGCGCCCGCGCCTCGAGGCCTGCCAGCGGGTCGCCGTCCGGCGCGGGTCGCAGCGTGAACCCGCGGCGCGCGTCGCCCTCGTCCCACAGGTCGAGGACCAGCCGCCGCTCGACGAGGTCCGTGGCCGTGCCCTCGAGGATCCGATCGCCCGGATCGTCGACGGCGATGCCCATCACGGGCGGCGCGAGCAGCGCGGCCAGCAGCAGCGCAGCGAGCAGCCTCACGCGGCTTCCCCCGCGATGCGCACGCTGCCCGCGAAGGTGCCCGGACTGAGACCGACGGTCGTCGCGATCCGCACCACCACCGAGGCGGTCTCGCCGGGCCGCAGCAGCTGCGGTGCCTCGAAGCGCGCGAACCCGGCGCTCAACGGCTCGGCCAGCACCGTGCCGTTCGCGAGGCGCAGCTGCGCCGTCGGGGCGGTGCCGTCGGGCAGGCCCTCGACGATCACCGCGAGGCTGCCAGCGGGCGCATTGCCGAGGTTGCGCACCTCCAGCTGGGCCGCGAGGCTGCCGTTGGCCTGCGCGGCGAAGCGCAGGCCATCCACCGGCGCGAGGACCGCGAGGCGGAAGCGTGTGCCGACGTTCACGGCCAGCGGGGCCTCGGCGGTGGCGCCGTCGTCGTCGCGCGCGAGCACGGTCAGGGTGTAGCGGCCGCGCTCGGCGTCCGCCGGCGCGAGGACGCGCAGCGTTGCCCCAGCCGGATCGCGCGGACCCTCGACGGCCCACGCGGTGAGGTTGCCGCGCCAGTCGCGGACCTCGGCCTCGAGGGGAAGCACCTCGTCGCTCAGGTCCGGGAAGGCGGCATTGGCGTCGCGCGCCTGGGCGGTCGCCGTGAGCTCGCCGGCCGCGTGGGGGTGCAGCCACGCCTCGGCGCCCACGCCGACGCCGCCGACGCGCAGGGACGCGTCGAGGGTGGGGTGCGCGTTGGCGACGGCCAGCGCCGCGGTGCGTGCGTTCACCGGCTGTCCGAGCGCGTCGAGGACGACGCGGCCGTCGCCCAGGTCCGCGACGGCTGTCAGCTCCCAGGAGGCGTCGTCGTCGAGGGGCTCCGGCAGGGGCAAGGACGCGTTCCAGCGCAGGGCCGTGGCGTTGAGGGGCACGAGGTCCTCGACCGGCGCGCGGAGCACCGCGCCCCAGGGCGCGCGCAGCTCGACCGCGACGGCGCCGTCGCTGGGCTGCAGGTCCACGGTGACGTTGGCGCTCGCGCCGGGCAGCGCTCCTGCCTGGACCGCCAGCTTGGCGATGCGCGGCAGCTCGAGAACCTCGAACGGGACGCTGCTGAGGGTGCTGTTCGCCGCGACGCTGACGCGGTACGTGCCGGCGGCCGCGCCCGCAGGGATGCGAACCGCGACGGGCAGCGTGAGCTCGCCCTTGCCGTCCCTCGCCTGGTAGGTGAGGTTGGTCGTGCGCGCGCCCTCCCCGCCGAGGTCGAGCTCGAGCGGCGGCGCGCCCTCCAGCGCGCCGGCTTGCAGGGTCCAGCCTGCCTCGGTGACCTGGCTGCTCCCCTTGAACAGGCGGACATGGAGCGGCGCCAGCTCGGTGATGTCGGTGCCGTCCAGCGGGCCCGTGCCGAAGTTCGCGTCGAGCACCGCCAGCGCGCCGTGCAGCACGCCCGGCTCCACGGGGCGCCACGAGGTCTCGCTCAGGGTGAGGTTCGCGGACGCGGCCACGTCGGTGATGACGAACGTGCGCTCCACGGTGGGGCTGCCGCTGCCCTCCGCCGCGACCACGCAGACGTAATCGGCGTCCTTCATGGGCGCGCGGTCGAAGCGGTCCTCGACCGTGGCCTGCAGGGCCGAGCCCAGGCCCTCCACCACGTGCTGCTCGACGAGGACGCGGCCGGCGCTGTCGTTGCGGAAGTACGCGAAACTGACGCGGTGCACATCGCCGAGCCCGTTGCCGTCGGCGACGACGACGCGCGTGATGACGGCGTTGCCGGGTGTCTTGGCCTTGCCGTCGGCGTTGACGCTGTCGCTGGCGAGCCGTAGCGTCGTGGGCTGATCGGGCACCTCGAGCTCGAAGGGCACGCTGCCGCCGTCGGTGAGCACCTCGGGGACCTCGACGATCAGGGAAGCCTGGGCCGCGGCGAGGCGGTCCCCCTCCGCCGCGAGCGCGAGCTCGTAGCGGCCCGGCCCGTAGCGCGCGCGGAAGGTCGCGGACCACGCGGCGCCGTCGGGATTGGCCAGTCCCAAGCCTTGGGCCGCGGTCCAGCGCAGGGGCTCCGTGCCGTTCCGGGGGATGTGGGACGCCTCAAGCCGCCAGGCCAGGGGCTCGGCGACGAGGTGCGCACTGCGCAGGATCGCCTCGAGGGGAAGATCCAGGTCCGCGTCCGGCGCGCCGGCCGCGAGGTCCTCCAGGGCCAAGGTGTCCTTGATCACCGTGCGCGCGAGGTCGAGCGCGGCTTGCCCGGTCTGGGGCGCGAGCGCGCCCTCGGCGCCGGCGGGATCTCCGGCGAGCTCCCACCGCGCGGTCGCGTGGATCGTGAGGGCCCCGAGGCGCGAGGGCGTGAACCGCAGCCCGGCCCGGCCCTCGGCCGCGCCGGCGGCGAGCACGAGCGGGTTGGGCGCGATGCCCACGGCGTCGCCGCTGTCGGCGGTGGCGTTCAGGCGCACGGCGCGGTCGGCGGGCGGCTGCAGGCCTGAGCCCGCCACGCCTCCGCTCGCGACGGCGAGCGTCAGCTCGGCTGGGACGCCGATGATCAGGTCTTGCGCGGCTTGGCCGTCGGCGAGGGCCAGGGGCAGCAGCGGCGGCGCGCCCGGATCTGCGGCGGCGGGGAGCGCGAGCAGGGCGGGGTTCGCGAGCAAGGCGGCGAGGGCGAGGGCGTGCGTCCCATGCATGCGGCCCCGGACGCCGCGGTGGTTCTTGGGGGTTATCCGGCGTTCCCGTGCAAGCGTGCGCCTCTGCTCTCGTCGCGCGCGGGCGCGCGCGGGGCCCTACCTCAGCACGCCCGTGGCCTTGCAGCCCGGACATTCATGGTAGAGCGGGCGCTCGCCCGTGTCGCGCAGCGTGAAGACCGTGCTGCAGCTCTTGCAGCGCAGCTTCAGGGTGCGCACGGTTTTCACGCCCGGCTTGGGCGGCGCGGGCCGCGCCGCGGTCGCCGCCACGGGCGCGGGCGCTGGCGTGGGCGACGGCGGCGCCGCGGGCGCGGCCGCCAGGGTCGGGGGCCCGATGTCCTCCTCGCGCAGCACGCCCTCGCTGCCGCAGCCCGGACAGACATGCCGCAGCGGCCGCTCGCCCGTGTCCGGCACGTCGAAGATGGTGGCGCAGTTGCCGCACTTGAGCGTGATCGGCTCCGTCTGCGCGGCCTGCGCCGCGGGCGCGTAGCCGCTCGGCGCCCCCGGCGGAGGGCCGAGGTCCGCCGCGCTGAGCTCGCCCTGCGCGCCGCAGCCGGGGCACGTGTGCCGCAGCGGGCGCTGGCCCGTGTCGGCCACGTCGAAGACCGTGCCGCAGTTGCCGCACTTGAGCGTGATCGGTTCCGCCATCGCCTGGGAAGCCTGCGGCGGAGGCGGGCTCCAGCCTTGCTCGAAGGCGGGCGACTCCGCGCCGGCTCCGGCTCCTGCCCCTGCAGCCCGCGCCGCGCGCAGGCCCGTGACCACCACGAGCGCCTGGAACACCGCGGCCACGAGGATCAGCACCAGGACTGCGAGCAGGAACGTGTCCACATCCCCGGGCGCGATGCTGTTCGCCAGCAGCGCGAAGAGGATCAGCACCACCGCCGCGATGGTGCTGGCGAGGCTCGCGGTGCGGCGCTGGCGGTCGTCCCAGGCCATCAAGGGCATCACCGCCACCTCCGCAGGCCGAACACGCCCATGGCGATCACGAGCACGCCCAGGGCCAGGACCGCGATCAGCGTGCCGGGCGTGCCCCCGACGGGGCCGGAGGTCACGGTGAAGGCGGCGACGCCCGTGTAGGTGGTGGACTGGCCGTCGCTGTCGGTGACCTTGAGGTCCACCGTCGCCTGGCCGCGAAGCCGCGGCGTGTAGGTGGCGCTCCACACGCCGTCGTTGGGCGTGCGGTCGCCGTGGGTGCCGTCGTCGAAGAGCGTCACCGTCTCCTGCTCGCCGCCCACGCGCACGATGGCCTGCACGGCGTCGATCTCCTTGCCGGGCGCGCTCACCTGGAAGCTGAGCAGCATGCTCTCGCCCACCGCGATCGTGGCCGGCATCGCGCCGGGGCGGATCGCGACGTTGCGCACCGTGACGCGCACCTCCTGGCTCGCCGAGAGGGCGCCATCGCTGGCCGTGACCACGAGCGTGTAGTTGCCATCCGGCACCGTGGCCGTGTCCCACCGGTAGGGCTGCAGCGTGACAGCGTCGCTGAGGGTGCTCAGGCTGCCGCCGCTGGTGCGCAGCTTGAGGCTCACGACCACCTGCGCGCCCTCGGGGTCGGTGGCGGTCCAGGTCACGTTGACCGTGCCGCGCACGACCCCCGCCAAGGAGGGCGCGACCGTCACGTTGGTGAGCTCGGGCGGGAAGTTGCTGATGGTCTGCGTGCACTTCTGCCCGCCGCAGTCGCGGTCCGCGGTGTTGCCCACGTTGTCGATGGCGCGGACGGAGAAGTGCGGGTTGCTGGCCGTGGACGGGAAGTTCCCCGTCCACACGTCGCCGGAGCCCTTGGCCATGGCGATGGGCGCCTCGTTGGGCCCATCGACCGTGGCCGACCACAGGATCTCCACGCTCCGCAGGCCGCTGCCCGCGTCGGTGACGGTCACGCTCAACGGGTTCGCCGGCGTGATGCTGCCGATGGCGGGCGGCGTCGCGTCGACGATGACCGTGAGGGGCGTGAGGGTCGCCGTGTTGCCGGCGCGGTCCTTGACCGTGGCCGCGACGAGGTACTGGCCCTCCCCGGCGGGGGTTCCCAGCACTTGGTCGAGGGTGAACTTCTCGCCGGCCGAGAAGTTGCCCAGCTGCGGGGTGCCGCCGCTCGGCGTCACCACCACGACCGCGGCCCCGGCGTCGAGGCCGGAGGCGTTGTCGCTCGCCGACACGAGCAGCTTCGCGCCGGGGGCGATGTACGTCGCGGTGAGGCCGACGAAGACCTTGCCCGGCTCCAGCGGGTCGAAGCTCAGGCTCGCCACGGGCGCATCGCGGTCGAGACGCACCTCGAAGATGGTGCTGTTGCGCTCGCCGAGCTGGTCCACGGCGGTGAGGTTCAGGAACCCCGCGGTGCTGATGCCGATGCCGACCGTGAGCTGCGGGACGTCGCCGCTGACGCACCACGAGCCCTCGGCGGGCGGGCAGCTCGCGCTCTGGTTGAGGAGCGTGAAGGGCCCCGCGGCGCTGTCGCCCCGGCCCACCGTGATGGCGCCGGCGGCGGCCTTGTCGAGGTTGCTGTCGAAGATGGTGACGTCCACCTGCGACGTGCTCGTCAGGTACGCGACGCCGCCGACGAGCGCCGGGCGCGTGACCTCCAGCCGCGGCGCGAGGTTCGGCTGCACGATGAGCAGCTTGACCAGCGGCGGGCCGCCGTTGCCGCTCAGGTCCCTGGCGGTCAGGATGACCTCGAAGGTGCCGTCCTCGTTCAGGAGCGAGCCGGGGATGGTGATGTTGTAGTGGCCGAAGTTGTTGGGGTCGCGCGTCATCGTCTCGTTGAACAGCTCCGTGGTCGCGCCTTGCTTGCGGAGGGCCGCGCGCACCGTGGTGGGGTCCACGTTGGCCCCGGCACTGGCCTCGCCCGCGTCGGCCACGGTCGCGTCGATGGTCACGTTGGTGAGCCGCTCGATGGTCAGGTTGGCACCGCTGGCGCCGCCGCCCTTGAACACCACGTTGCTGAAGTCCGGGCCGCTGAGGTCCTCGAGGAGCACGAGGAACGCGTTGGTGCTGTTGAGGTCCACGCGGTGCTCGACCGCGTCGAGGCCCTCGAGGGTGAACTGGTACACGCCGCTGTCGGCGACGGGGTCGCCCTCGATGTCCACGACGCCCTCATAGATCGCCTCGAGGGGCCGCTTGCTCGTGCCGTTGAACTTCTGCGAGCCCACGACCTTCATCGTGACGTCCATCACCGGCGCGAGGTCGCTGCTGTCGGGCACCTGGCGCTCGACGCGCAGGACGACGCGGCCGACCTGCACGTTGTCCTTCATCGTGACCTTGACCGTGATGGCCCGGCCGAACACGGCGTGGATGAAGCCGTCGCTGCTCACGCGCAGCGCCGAGGGGTTGCCCTCCTCGCGCACCTCGCGCGCCGTGATCAGGGGGGTGGTGCCGGGGGTGCTCCGGGCCGCCGCGGGCTCTTCGACGGTGAAGAACGCGTGGCCCTCGTCCCCGACGTCGAACTCGGGGTTGTAGAAGAGCTGGTCGCCGCCCAGGCCGTCGGTGGAATAGAGACCAAGGCGGTACTCGCCGACGAGGTCCTTGACCTGCACGACCAGCTGGTAGGTGCCGTTGCGGCCCGAGAGCTCGGGGCACGCGTCGCCCGCGACGCCGGGCTCGCCGTTGCAGTCCGCGGCGAGGAGGGACATGCTGGTGTTGGTGAGGGTGCCGTTGGGCGCCTGCACCAGCAAGTAAGCCTGGATACGGCCGACCGCGTTCGCCCCCGACGGGTTCCGGGTGCTCGCGAGGCGCGTCCGCACCGTGAAGTTGAACGTGTCGCCAGCCTGCTCCCACGCGCACTCCGTGGTGCCGGGCGGGGCCGGGACCGGCTCGCAGTCTTCCACGGGGTCGCTGCCGCGCTTCAGGGTGCGCTCCGTCACGGTCAGGAAGTCCACGGCGCCGCCCGTCACGAGCGGTTGCGGGACGAGCGTGGGCACCTGCACGTCCGCGTGCAGCACCGCGTTGTCGAAGATGGTGTCGTTGACCTTGGCCTGGAGGCAGATGAAGCGGTCGTCGGTGGTGGCGTTGGCGTCGCTCGGGATGCTGATGCGCACCTTCACCACCGACTGGTTGAGGTTGTTGCCCGCGGGCTGCAGCGTGATGGTGCGGCCGTGGAGCCTGCTGTCGTCGCTGCGCCACTCGAACGCCCAGTCGGAGGGCACGGCGGAGCACGCGGATCCGGAAGCGCCGAAGGTCACGCCGCTGGTGCTGTTGGTCCAGCTGGTGCCCGTGACGGGGAGGCTGAGCTCGTAGGTGGTGGGCACGTTGCCGGGGTTGCGCAGCAGGAAGGGGATGTCGTAGGTGCGCGTCGGCTTCACGAAGGTCGTGTTGGCGGAGTAGGGCACCTTCTGGAAACGGAGCTCCGCGCCTTGGCCCTCGCTCACCACGAAGCCCATCTGGACCGTCTTGTGGACGCCGGGCACGAACTTGCTCTGGGCGGTGAAGTTGATGCGGATCACGTCGCCCGTGCGGGCCTCGGCGGGGACCGTCACCGACACCGAGAGCTGCTCCTTCCCGTCCATGAGCACGAGGGTGCCGTTGACGATGTCGGCTGCCACGAAGGGGTCGCTGGTGCCATTGGCGCGGCTCGTCACGAAGACCGTGACCTTGCCCACGGCGTTGGCGGCGCCGTTGGCGATCTTGCACGACGGCCGCGGGCTCACGGTGGTGGAGCTCAGCACCTCGCAGCCGTAGGTGAAGTTGTCCTGGCCGCCGCCGGTGTTCTCGAGGATCAGGTGGGCCGACGTGGAGGCCGAGCCTGGGCTGGACGTCTTGGCGCCGAACACGGCCGGCCGGAGCTGGTGGGCCTCGAACTCGGACTGCGTGTAGTTCTCCCCGCGGATCAGCCCGGCGCTGTCGCTCTCCTTGAAGTAGAGGTCGAGCCGCGACAGCACTTGCAGGTTGTGGGTCGCGCTCTCCGCGACGTGGCCGAAGGCGTCGTAGACCTGCACCGTGTAGGAGAGGTTGCCCGTGACCGCGATGTCGCTGGGCCCGAGGGTGAGGTTGTAGGAGCCGTTGTTGCTGTAGGGCCGCGGCGGGTTGCGGAAGGTCATGTTCTTGACGAGGAACTCGTTCCCCGTCTCGACCTGCTTCATCCTCAGGAACACGCCCGCGAACTGCTCGCCAGCGCCGTACGCAGCGTTGGTGGGGTCCGTGTCGCCGTGGGTGCCCTCGGCGTTCCCGCCGACGCGGAAATTGTCGCTCACCGTGACGCTGAAGCGCACCGTCGAGCCCTGCGAGATCTGGCCCGAGCTCGTGTCGGTGGGATCGGTCAGCGTGGGCGGCTCGTTGTCGAGGATGTGGCACGGCGTGCAGAAGTCGCCCGTCGCGCTGTTGCCGGCCTTGTCGGTGGCGACGACGCTGATGTCGAAGTCGTCGACGAGCTCGTACTTCGCCATGTCGCGGGTGACCTTGTACGTGTCCCCGGCGTCGAGGTTCATGGGGACGCGCAGCTCCGTGCAGGCGCTGAGGCTCACGCAGCCGTCGGCGTACTCGGCCGCGTTGGAGCCGTGGGTGGTGCTGGTGGGCACCTTCCAGTTGAGGGGCCGCACGATGAACGTGACGTTGCCGGGGTCGAGGTTGGCGTCCGTGACCGTGACGCTGAAATCGGCCTCCGCCGCGCCCCCGCGCTTGAAGTCCCAGCTCGACTTGGGGATCGAGATGACCTCGGGCACGCCCGGCTTGGTGCTGTCCGCGACGAGGATGCCGTTCGGGTTGGCGCCGACGCTGTTCTTGAACTGGGTGTAGACGGTGCTGTTGGTGATGTGCTCGTCCTGGTACCGGAACGTGGCGTTGACGCTGTAGTTGCCATCCGGGGTTGCCCCGCCCGCGGGCCGCAGCGGGAAAACGTAGAACTGAACCTGCCCGCTGGCGCCGGCTACCATGCCACGATTGCCGACGCTCATGGTGCTCATGTCGACGCCGATGTTGCCCGAGGGGATGCTGACCGCGCTGGCCGCGGAGCACCCCGGGGTCGTGCAGTATTTCACGGTGAAATTGCTCGTATGGTCCGCGAGGGCGAGGTTCGCGAACGTCAGGTTCACGAACAGGCTACGCGCATCGGCCTGACCGCGGTTCGACCAAGTCACGTTCACCGCGGCGGACTGGTTCGCCTCCGGCGCAGAGTCGAGGCCGCTGATGAAACGCCCCGAACTAGCGATCGTGCTGTTGAACTGGAAGTCCGGAGCGAAATCGACATTGATCGTCCGGTTCGTCCCGGCGAAGGTGACGCTGTTCGCCCCCGTGACGTTGACGTTGACGAGGCGCCGCTTGTTCGTATTGTTGAGCTTGAAGCTGAACGTGAAGACCTTGTCGGACTTCGTCTCCACGCTCGCCGTGGTGCTCTGGGAGGCGGGGTCGGCCGTCTCGTTCGTCGTGAGCCGCGCGCTGGTCGAGAGCGACGCGTCCTGGCGGTTCCTGATCGTCGCGTTGATGGTGTACGTCGTGTTGGACGAGAGCGTGCAACCCTCGTCGCGGTTGACGTGGGTCGTACGAGGCTTGCCGTCGCAGCTGGCACCGTCGGTGGCGCCATCGATCGTGAAGGCGACGACACCGTAGGGCTTCACGCTGTAGCCGATGAGCGTGGTCTGGTTGGACGTCGCCGGGTGCGCCAGGGGGTTGGCGGTGCTGCCCGTGGTGTTGAGCCGGAACTTCAGCGTCGTGACCTCCGTCGCCGAGTCGGGGGCGCTGTAAGGGATGACGAGGAGGACCTTGTCGCCACCACCCATGGTCTGACCATTGCCATTCTTCGTGAACTGGATCATCGTCGCGGTGTTGACGTCCAGGTCCCAATCCTTGAGAGTCCCATCCTCGGTGCCTCCGGTGTTGGCCACGTTCCCGCTCACCTTGAAGAGGCGCGGCTTGAGGTCCCCTGACGCGGCGCCCGCATAGGTACCGTTGGTGGAGGGAGCAGCATCGATGTCGATCGCCAGCGAGACGACGGTCGCATCGACGTCGCCTTCATCCGCCGCTGGGTTCGTGATCTCGACTTCGAGGATGTTGACCGTGTTCGCGGTGAAGTACCCGTGGAGGAGCTTCAGGGTCGGCGGGTTGTGGCTCGCCGTCGCACAGCCGGCCACGACGACCAGCATCAGGAGGGCAACCAACCCGGTGAGGACCAGCACGCGAACGCCGCGGCGGCCGCTCGGGCCCTCCGTCGCGGGGGTGCTCTGGAGCGTGCGGCGGCGAGGCGACGAGGCGGACGTGGTCACGGACGGCAAACCCCCTAGGATTGCAGACGGGCCGCCACCTCAAGGTGAGTTATTAAGGGTTGTGGATGGCACCGCCGCGGCATGAACTTAAGAACTCTTAACGACTCATAACTCCCATGACTTCCCGCGGCGGCGACCAACTCACCACCATCCCGCTCCGGAAGGCGACGCGGGACCGGCTCAAAGACTTCGGCGGCAAGGGCGAGACGTACGACACCATCCTCAACCGGCTCATGGATGCCCTCACGCCGGCGCCCGCGCAGCGGGCGCTTTCCGGACCGCGCCGGCTGGCGGACTTCGAGGTCATCGAGGGCGAGGACTCGGAGTCCTAGCCGAGCTGGTGCATCGCCACCAGCGCGTCCTTGAAGGGGGCGAGTTCCACGGGAACGTCCACGCCTTGGATGGGCTGGTTGAGCGACAGCCCCTGCTCCTTCTTGCGCTTCCACACGTCGCTGTTGAACGCTTCCACGAGCGGGGTCTTGGCGACGAGGCTGGCGTCCACGCCGGCCGAGGGGGTCGGGAACCGGGCCGCGTGCACCTCGCCGCCGTAGAGCTGCTGGTAGAGGTGGTGCGTGATGAAGGGGCTGACCGGCGCGAGCAGCAGCAGGCAGGCGCGCAGCACTTCATGCAGCGTCCACTGCGCGCTGGGGTCGCCCTGGTAGGCGCGCTTCTTGGCCATCTCGACGTAGTGCGGCGCGAACGTGTTCCAGACGAAGGCGCGCAACTGGGTCGAGGGCGTGAAGAAGTCGAACGCTGCGTAGGCGGCGGTGCCGGCCTCGATGACCCGGTTGAGCTCCGCGAGGATCCATTGGTCCACCGGATCCAGCACCGCGGGCTTCGTTGGCGCGGGGAAGGAGCTGATGAACCGCGCGACGTTGTGGAGCTTGGTGAGGAACTTGCGCGCGCCCGCGATGCGGTCGCGGCTGATGCGGAAGTCATCCCCGATGGTGCTCTCGGACGCAGCCCAGAACCGGAACGCGTCGGCGCCGTGCTCGCGCAGGATCTCGTCGGGGTCGATGACGTTGCCCAGGCTCTTGCTCATCTTGCGGCCCTGCTCGTCCATCCCCAACCCGGTGATCCACACGTGCCGGAAGCCGGGCTCGCCGAGCAACTGGTAGGACTTCAGGAGCGTGTAGTGCAACCACGTGCGCACGATGTCCCTGCCTTGCGGCCGGATCGCGCAGGGGAAGTTGGCGCGCCAGAAGGTGGGCCGGTCGTGGTAGTGGGTCACCCACAGGTTGGACCCGCTGCTGTCCATCCACGTGTCGAAGACCTTCTCCTCGCCCACGAACTCCTTCGCGCCGCACTGGGTGCAACCGCGCTGCGCGATCTCGGGCGGCGCAGGCTGGCGCCACGGTTGGTAGTAGGGGCCCGGGTGGGGCACGTGCGCCTCGGCGCAGGCCTTGCAGTACCAGATGGGGATCTCGGTGTGGTAGTAGCGCCGCCGCGAGACGGGCCAGTCGATGGTGACGGTGTCGATCCAGTCGAGGAGGATCTGGCGGTGCTTCGCGGGGTGGACGTCCAGCCCGTCGGCGATGCGGCGCAAGTCCGCGGCGACATCGACCTGCCGCACGTACCACTCCTTGAGGCTGATGATCTCGATGGGGGTCTTGGAGCGCTCGCAGATCGGGACCTGCTGCTGGATGTCCTTGACCTCGAGGACGTTGCCGGCCTGCTGGAGCAGCTCCACCGCCTTCGCGCGGGCCTTCTTGACGTGCTCGCCGGCCAAGGGTCCAGCGGCGGCGGTCATCTTGCCATCGGGGCCGAGGGCCGCGATCGGCTCGAGGCTGAACTTCCGGAAGCGCTCCACGTCGCTGAAGTCGCCGTAGCTGCACACCATCATCGCGCCCGTGCCGAAGGCGGGGTCCACGCCCGCGTCCGCGAGGAGCGGGACGGAGCGGCCGCCGAACGGCGCCGGCAGGAGCACGCGGACCTTGCCTTGGGCGTGCAGGCCCCGGTACCGATCGTCGTCCGGATGGACGAGCACGGCCTGGCAGGCGGGGATCAGCTCGGGCCGGGTCGTCGCGATCGGGAGGGGTTGGCCGCCCTCAACCTGCCACGTGACCGTGATGAGCTTGCCCGGCCGCTCCTCGCGCAGCACCTCCGCGTCGGCGATGGTGGTGCGGCAGTCGGGGCAGTAGTTGTTGGGCCGCAGCTCCTGGACCACCTTGCCCTTGTGCCACAGCTCGATGAAGGTGCGCTGCGTGAGGGCCCGGAACTCGGGCGCGTCGGTCCGGTACGCGTGCGCGAAGTCGCAGCTCATGCCGACGCGCAGCGCGATGTCCACCAAGCCCTGGGAGTAGCCCTCGATCTCCTTCGCGCAGAGCTCCAAGAACTCGGCCCGCGGGAACGTGTCCATCTTGCGGTTGTGCTTCTTCTCCACCACGAGCTCGATGTTGATGCCGTTGCGGTCCAGCCCCCACGGGAAGAGCACGCGCTGGCCGAGCATCCTCTGGGACCGCGCGATGACGTCGATGAGGCTGTAGTGCGCAACCGCCCCGATGTGCCACTTGCCGCTGGGGTAGGGCGGCGGCGTGTCGATGACGAAGCAGCGCTCGTCGTCGCGGACGGACGCGAAGGTCGGCTCGTAGGTCTTGCTGCGAAGCTCGGCGAAGACCTTCAGCTCCGCCTCGACCGTCCAGGACTTCTCCGGCAGCCGGGGCTCGGGCCGCTGCGAGGATGCGGCGGAGTCCGCCGACATGGGGCCGGGGAAGCCTCGGCCCCTTAAAAAGGGTGCCCTTGCCCCCGACGGGCGCGCAATGACGAAGGAGGCCACCACAACCCTCAAGCCCGATCGGCTCCGCTGAAGGACCATGCATCAGGGACGCTCGAGCCTGGCCCTCGCGCTCTCCCTGCTCGTGCTCGCGGCGGGCCTCGCGGGCTGCCTGCGGGCGGAGCCGACGTCACAGGCCGACGAGCCGGAGCCCGTCGCCCCCACCCAAGACCCTGGCGTGGACCGCGCCGGCGACGCGCCTCCGACGGCGGCCTTCGACTTCAGCCCCGCGAGCCCCACGCCGGGCGACATCGTCGTGTTCGTCGACCGCTCCACGGACCCCGACGACGGCGTCGCCGGCCGCGTGTGGCAGTTCCCCGACGGCACCACGTCCCAGCTCGCGCGGGCCAACTACAGCTTCGCCAAGGTGGGCGAGTACCGCGTCCGCCTCACGGTCAGCGACCGCGCCGGCCACACCGACATGACCGAGCGCGTCGTCCGCGTGAGCCTCCTGCCCGAGGCGCCCCCGCTCGCGAGCGCGCGGCCGCACGTCGTCGTCGCGCTGGTGGACACGGGCGTCAATCCTTATCACGAGATCTTCCGCGACCCCGCGTGGACCCCGCCGAGCGCCTGGCTCGAGGACTACCCGCTCAACGCCACGCCGCTGCCGCTCACGCTCGGCACGGACTACGCGGCCAGCTTGGACAAGGACGAAGCGCTGTGGAGCGCCGTCGAGGTCGGCAAGCTCTACTACGTGCCCGGCACGCGGCTCGTCGGGCTCATCAGCCTCGGCGCGAGCAGCTTCGCCAACGCCGCGGCGAACACCCACCCGATCCTCGACGACGACGGCCACGGCTCCTGCACGTCGAGCCGCGTGGCCATCGCAGCCCCTGACGTGGACATCGTCATGGTCGAGACCGGCCCCGACGAGCTCGACGACGCGATCCGCTGGGCCGGCGCGCAGCCGTGGATCGACATCGTCAGCGTCAGCATCGGGCCCACGTTCAACCTCCCGGCCCAATGGCCCGGCAGCGCGGGCGACGCGAACCCCTCCAAGGCAGCGTGGGACAGCGGCAAGCTCGTCTTCGCCGCGGCGGGCAACGAGCCCACCCTCTCCGGCACGGGCTACATCAGCGGCCCCAGCTGGGTCGTCAGCGTCGGCGGCGCGCTGCCCGAGGACGCAGCGGATCCTGCCACCGCGAGCAAGGGCATGGACATCGTGAGCGACTATCGCCCCGCGTGCGCGGTGCGCGACAGCGCCGACGCGATGGAGCCCAAGTCCGGCACGAGCTTCAGCGCGCCCACGGCCGCCGGCGCCGTCGGCGAGGCGCTGTTCGAGGTCCGGGTTTCCCAGGGTTGGACGCGCGGCATCGCGCAGGGCTCCCTGCTGGCCCGCGAGGGTCCTGGCCTGGTCGCGGGCGGACTGAGCAACGCTGAGCTGCGGTTGGCGATGCAGGCCGTCGCGCGCTACTGGGACACCGCGCAGTGGAGCGCGGCCTTGCCCAGCCTGCCGATCGCGCCCGCTCCTTGGGTGCAGATGGGCTGGGGCTACGTCGGCGCCGAGGAAGCGCCCGCGCTGGCCCAGGCGGTGCTCACCGGCGAACTGCCGGCGAAGCCCGGCGAGGCCGCGACGTACCAGGACGCGATGCTGGCGATCCGCGCGTCGATGTGGGGCTGAGCGCGGCAGCGGCGAGCATCGCACCACAACGCGCAAGGGTCCTCACCCCTTCGCGGCCGCGATGGACGTCGGGGATTTTCGCGCCGTGCAGGCCGAGCTGTCCCAACTCGACGCAACGCTGAAGCGGCTGCACTGGGACCTCCAGCGCGCGGAGCGGCTGCACGCGAACGGGACCTGGCGCACCAAGGCGAACGGGAAGCGCGGCGCGCTGACGATCCACGCCGTGACGCCGCAGGGCGTCGTGGAGGTCGCCGCGGGGGCGAAGCCCTCGCCGAAGGGACCTCGGCCCGCATCGAGGCGGCGCGGCCGTTGAGCAGCGCGCCTTCCATGGTCTGCCGAGGAACCCTTATTGCGGCCCCGGCCCATGGGAGACCGAGGCGGGGCGCGTGGGCAGCAAGGCGTGGCGACGCATGCTGGGGATCGCCGCCGCGGCGGGGTTGGTCCTCGGCGGAGTCGGAGCCGAGGAGCTGAGCATCGAGGTCGACTTGGTGTGGGTCGTGGTGAGCCTCGAACACGACGCGGCGTGCTACGTGTTCGGATGCGCCGCCGTCAGCGGCACAGGCAACGCGCAGGGCACCTATGCGGTGAGCGGCACCGGCGCGGCGACCGGCTGCGAGCCCGAGTTCTACGATCCGATCCTGTACTTCCACGAGCCCTGCTTCGCCGCGAGCGGCGCGGGCGATGCCACCGGGGCCTGGGCCGTCACCGCCACAGGCGACGCGGAGGGGCGGCACAGCTTCTGCGCCACCGTCGGACCGCCGACGCAGCTCGTCATCACGGGCGCGTGCCTCACCCAGGTCGCGGTCAGCGGCACCGGGCGCGCGCGGGCCTGCGGCGGAGGCGAGGAGGTGCATTGCGGCATCGCCGTCAGCGGGACGGGCCCCGCGGAGGCTTGGATCGGGGTGAGCGGCGCGAACGACTGCGGCGGCACGCGATGCTTCGACGGCCAGGCCGTCGGGCCCGCCGAGGCGGACACGCTGGCCGTGAGCGTCCTCGGGCCGAGCAGCTCGAAGTTGCTCGCCGTGAGCGTGCTGGGCGACAGCTCGTCCGAATCGGCGGCGGTCAGCGTTCTCGGGGAAGCGTCGGGGCCCTCCTCCGTGAGCGCCTTGGGGCTGTCGCAGCAGGTCGCATCGTGCAACTGCGTCGCCGTCGCTGTCGGCGAGGATGCGTCCGCGGAGGTGCTGGCCGTGAGCGCGTTCGGGGACGCGAGCGGGCTGGCTGCCCTCAGCGGCACAGGGGGCTCGCAGGGAACGGCCGCCGCGAGCGCCACGGGGCCTGCGGAGGGCATCGTGGCCACCTCGGCCCTCGGCCCCGCGACCGGCCGACAGCTCGCGGCCAGCCTCGGCGGTCCCGCGGCCACCTCGGGCCCCTGCTCCGATGCCTGCGTAGCGCTGTCTGGGACAGGCCCCGCGCATGCTTGCTCGGCACCGCCGTTCGTGCTCGAGCACCACGTGGTCGGCTGCACCGCCGTAAGCGTCGCGGGCCCGAGCTCAAGTTGTGAGTCCTGCTCCGGCACGGCAGTCAGCGTGCTCGGCCCCGCCAGCGGCGGCATCGCCGCGAGCGGTGCAGGGGACGCCGATGCGGGGATGGAGAACGCGATCCTCTATTCCGTGGGCGACGCCGGCA
>DASYRW010000140.1:0-7505 GCA_036003985.1 Thermoplasmatota archaeon | reverse complement strand
ACGTTCTCCCACAGACAACCTCGGGGAAAATCTTAAGCGGCGTGTTGGGAGCCGCGGCGCCGTAGGTGGGTTAGCCTTGCAGCACCGCGCCCTCGTCGTCAGCCTCCTGAGCCTCGCGATGGTGACCGTGGCGGTCCCCGTCGTCGTGTTCGCCGGCACCAACATCGTCGCCCACATCGACGCGCCCGCGAACGGCGCCGTCTTGGACCGCACCATGATCGTGCAGTTCGAGGGCTCCGCGACGGGCAACTGCCCGGCGACGAGCTACGTGTGGACCTTCGGCGACGGCAGCGGCAGCGTGCTCCAGAACCCCACCCACCGCTACGCGACCCTCGGCCCGCACTCGGTCCGGCTCACCGCGGCCGGCGTCGGTTGCACCGACGACGACGTGCAGACCGTGACCGTCCAGAACCTCCTTCCCAGCGCGCAGCTGAGCATCAGCCCCAACCCCGCCGCCGCGGGCGCGTCCGTGATGCTCGACGCCGGCAGCAGCAGCGACGGCGACGGCAGCGTCGCGACCTACCTGTTCAGCATCGACGGGTCCCCGCAGCCCGCGCAGGGCAGCGCGACGCTGGCCACGAGCTTCACCCTCGCGGGCACCCACCAGGTCAGCGTCCAAGTCCGCGACAACGACGGCGGCCTCAGCGGGCTGCTGCTCCTCTCGCTGACCGTGGAGCCCGGACCCCTCGCGTCCATCGCGGTGAGCCCGAGCAGCGTGGACGTCCAGGCCGGCGCGACCCAGCTCTTCACGGCAGCCGGCGCCGACGCCTACGGCAACGTCGTCAGCATCGCGCCATCATGGACCGCGGACTGCGGCCTGTTCAGCGCGCCCGGCTCGTGGACGGCCCCCGACGAGGCCGGCACGTGCACGATCCACGCGACCCAGAACGGCGTGGACGGCAGCGCCCTCGCGCAGGTGCTCCCAGCGCCCCTCGACCACATCACCATCAGCGGCCCCGCGGCCCTCGAAGCGGGCGCGAGCGCCAGCTACGACCTCGCCGGCTTCGACCAATTCGGCAACCCGGTCGCGCTCGCGCAGAGCACGCTGGACTACACCGCAGCGACCGCGGCCGGCCCGGCCCAGGTCTGCTACGATGAGGCCGGCGTCAGCGCCTGCCTGGACATCGAGGTCCTCGCCGGCCCGCTGGCCAGCATCGCGGTGAGCGGCCCCGACGAGCTCGCGGCCGGCGCCGTCGCCGACTTCGACCTGGACGGCTTCGACGCCTACGGAAATCCCGTCGCGCTCGCGTCCAGCAGCTTCAGCTTCACCGCGCCCACGGCGGCCGGTCCGGCGGAAGCCTGCTACGCCGAGAGCGGCATCGAGGGCTGCCACGCGCTCAGCGTGATCGCGGGCCCCCTCGCGGCCATCACCGTCAGCGGCTCGCTCACCGTGGAGGCAGGCACGCTGCGCACCTACAACCTCGCCGGCGCCGACGCGTACGGCAACGGCGTCACCCTCGCGCAGGCCACCCTCGACTGGGTCGCGCCCACCGCGGCGGGCCCGGCGCAGGTCTGCTACAGCGAGGCGAGCATCGACGGCTGCCTCGATGTGGACGTCATCGCGGGCCCCGTCGCGGAGATCGATGTGAGCGGCCCGAGTGAGATGCCCGCCGGCAGCACCGCGACCTTCCAGCTCAGCGCGCGCGACCAGTACGGCAACCCGCGCGACCTCGCGCAGAGCAGCCTCGACTTCACCGCCCCAACCAGCGTGGGCGACGTGCAGGTCTGCTACGATGAGGACGGCGCCAGTGGCTGCGCCCTCGTGCACGTGGTGCACCGCGACCTCGCGGCCATCCTCGTCAGCGGCCCTGACAGCATGGAAGCTGGGAGCAGCGCGACCTTCGACCTCGCGGGCTTCGACCTCTACGGCAACGACGTGCCCCTGCAGCAGGGCAGCTTCGACTTCACCGCGCCCACCTCCGCCGGCAGCGCCCAGGCCTGCTACAGCGAGGGCGGCGTCGAGGGCTGCCGCAGCCTGACCATCGTGGCCGGCCCGCTGGCCAGCATCAGCGTCGACGGCCCCGGCTTCGTGCAGGCCGGCGACGTCGCGACGTTCTCGGTCTACGGCGTCGACGAGTGGGCCAACTCGGTCGAGCTCGCGCAGCCGAGCTTCGACTGGACCGCGCCCACCCAGGCAGGCCCGGCGGAGGCCTGCTACAGCGAGAGCGGCATCGAGGGCTGCATGACCGTGGAGGTCATGTCGGGCCCGCTGGCGCTCATCGCCATCGACGGCCCCTCCCAGGTGGGGGCGGGCTCGGTCACGAGCTACGCGCTCGGCGGCCTCGACCAGTACGGCAACCCCGTCACCCTCGCGCAGGGCACCATCGAGCTCACCGCGCCGATCCGCGCGGGCGAGGTCACGTTCTGCTACACCGAGGACGGCGTCAGCGCGTGCCGCACCGTCGAGGTGCTCGCGGGCGACCTCGCCACGATCCTCGTGACCGGCCCCGACGAGGTCGAGGCGGGCATGCAAGCGGTCTTCGAGGTGCAAGGCTTCGACGCCTACGACAACAGCGTCGCGCTGGCCCAGCACACCTTCGTGTGGGACGCCGCGCAGGACATCGGCCCCGCGCGCGCCTGCTACGCGGAGGTCCGCGCCGACGGCGCCACCGTCGAGGGCTGCCAGGACGTGCTCGTCATCGCGGGCCCCCTCGCGAGCATCAGCGTCACCGGCCCGGAACAGCTCGAGGCCGGCACGAGCGCCACCTATGCTCTCGCGGGCGCCGACCAGTTCGGCAACCCGGTCGCGCTGGAGAACACCACGATCGAGTACGCCGGCGGGACGGCCGCCGGCCCGGCGCAAGTCTGCTACAGCGAGCAGGGTGTGGAGGGCTGCATGGCGATCGAGATCGTGCCGAGCAGCGCCGTGGACTTGGTCATCGCAGGCCCCGACGGCATGGTCGTCGGCAGCACCGCGCACTTCGCCTACAGCGCGACGGACGCCTACGGCAACCCCGTGGACCTCGCCGTGGACGGCGAGGACATCACCGCGCCGACCGCGGCCGGAGCGTTCAACGTGTGCTACCCCGAGGATGACGCCTCGGGCTGCCGGCTCGTCACGGCCTTGCCGGACGCGCTGGCCAGCATCCTCGTCAGCGGCCCCGAAAGCGTCGTCGCGGGCATGACCGCGACCTTCGACGTGAGCGGCTTCGACCAGTATGGCAACCCCGTCACGCTCGCCTCGGCGAGCCTCGACTGGACCGCGCCGACCCTGGCCGGGCTGCAGGCCGTGTGCTACGACGAGCAGGGCTTGCAAGGCTGCGCGGACGTGCAGGTCGTGCACGACGCGCTGACCAGCCTCGAGATCAGCGGCCCCGCCACGATGCAAGCCGGCAGCAGCGCGACCTTCGCGCTCGCGGGCTTCGACCAGTACCGCAACGACGTGCCCCTCGCCCAGGCGGCGCTCGACTACGCGGCCCCGACCCTCGTCGGCAGCTACGAGGCCTGCTACAGCGAGCAAGGCATCGAGGCCTGCGCCCCGGTGCTGGTGGTGGCCGGCCCGCTGTCGCAAGTGCTGGTGAGCCCGGGCAGCGTGGTGGCGAACCTCAACCAGAGCGTGCAGTTCAGCGCGACCGGCGCGGACGCGTACGGCAACCCCATCGCGGGGCTGACCTTCCGCTGGAGCGCGAGCCACGGCGTCATCGGCTCCGCGACCGGCCAGTGGTTCGCGACGCGCACGGGCGCGGGCGCGGTCGTCGCCAACGCCAGCGGCGTGCTCGGCAGCGCGCCCGTGCAGGTCACGGACCTGCTCGGCGTCAGCGTGACCATGGCGCGCAGCAGCTTCAGCGCGCTCGCCCTCGGCGCGGTCAACGGCACGGTGCACGTGAGCTACGCGAGCGGCGCGCCGGTGCGCGACGCGCAGGTGACGGTGACCTTCGACAACGGCGCCACCACCTTCCGCGTGACGGGCGTGACGAACAACGCCGGCAACTTGGGCTTCAAGGCGCCGACCCAGGCGACCCTGCCCGGCAGCTACGACGTGGTCGCGAGCGCCCTCTCCGCCGGCAACCACGGCTCGGGCGCGACGAGCTACAGCGTCGCGGCGATCTGAGCTCCCACCAACAGGCGCGGTCCCCGCGGGCCGCGCCCCATCTCTTTTCCTTGCCTCGCCGCCTCAGCTACAGCTCCGCCACGATCGCCGTCGGCAGGAAGGCGCGGTTGTTGGTGTAGTCGGCCTCCTCGTAGAGCCGCTCCGCGTTCACCTCGACCTCCAGCACATAGGCTCCGGTGGGCACATCGGTGACGTCGATGTACTGGCCGCTCGTGGTCACGAAGTACTCATCGGCCCAACCGACGCCCAGGCCTTGGTTGTTGCTGCAGCTCTGGAAGCGGCGCGGGTCCGGCACGGCCACGCCGAGGCCCGTCGGCAGCGCGGGGTAGAGGTCGATGACGCAGAAGCCCGTCTTGAGCCCCGCGACGAACTCGCTGCGGAGCTCGGGGTGGGCCGCGAAGACCTCCGCCGCGGTCGCGTCGGGCTGGTCGAGGCGCGCCTGGTTCCACGCGACGAAGCCCAGCGGCTTCCAGAGCCGGTAGTCGGCGTACTCGCGGAAGTGGTAGTGGTTGTGGCACGGCGCGAAGACGAACCACTCGGGGTGGTCGCGCGGCGCGCCGATCTCGAGCCAGCCTGGCCCATAGTTCGGCGTGTTGTACACGAACCTGAGCAATTGGCGGTCGCCCGGCTGCGTGAAGCCGTCCTGCACTTCACAACTGGACGCCTCGAAGTGCTCGGTGCGTTGGACTTGGATGGCGAGCTTCGCCCAGTCGAGGACCAAGTCGGGGCAGCCGCGGGGGTCGCTGCACGGCACTTGGTCGAGGTCCGCGGGCGCGGGCGCGCCCACCAGCGCCACGGGCGCTTCGCGGCCGGCGCCTCCGCCAGGCAGGAGCGCGGGCGCGAGGCACACCGCAGCGAGCAACAGCGAGAGGACGCGGAGCAACCGCATGGGGCAGCCTCGCGGCCGGCACGCGCCCGCGGGCTGATGAAGCTTCCCTGCGGCGCTTGGAACTACAGGCACAGGCCGAGCTGATCGCACCCGCTCACCGCGGTCTCGCCCTCCGCATGGCCCAGGACGCTGATCGCGACGGACCCGCGCGCGTCGCCGGTGCCGCTGACCGCGACGCACGCGAAGTACTTGCAGCTCTGCGCGTCGCCGGCGACGGTCGCGGCGAGGCACGTGCCGCTCGGCTCGACGTTGTCCGGCTCGAAGCACGTCGTCGCGTCGCCGAGCACGCTCACGGCCGCGCAGTCGCCGCTCTCCTCGCCGCACGTTTCTGCCTCGCCCAGGGGCGCGATGGCGACGCAGCCCGCGGTCTCCTCCTCGCAGCCCTCGGCATCGCCCGCGAGGCTGACGAAGACGCAGTCGGCGGTGTGGGGCTCCTCGCAGCCCTCGGCGGTGCCGAGGCCGCTCACGGCGACGCAGGTGCCCTGGGTGCAACCGGCCTCGTCGAAGCCGCTCACGGCGAGCACCTCCGCCTCGGCGGGGCCGTCCAGCGCGACCGCGACGGGATCGGCGCGGGCCGCGGCGGCCGCGATCAGGAGCAAGCCAACAGCAGCGAGGGCGCGGGGCATCGCGCGGGCACGCAGGGCGGGAACCTTCAAGGCTCTCTGGGGCGCCTCGCCGCGCACGGGCGCGCGCGGACGGGTCCGGCGGCGCCAAAGGCTTTCGTCGCCAGCACCCTCCAGGAGCGGTGGAGACCCGACCCTTCGGCCCCACGGGCGTCCACGTGCCCCTGATCGGCCAGGGCACGTGGCAACTTCGCGACCCGCGGCGCGCCATGGAGGCGCTGCGGGCCGGCATCGCCGAGGGCATGACCCACCTCGACACGGCGGAGCTGTACAAGGGCAGCGAGGAGGTGATCCGCGAGGCCGTGCGCGGCGTGCCCCGCGAGCGGCTGTTCGTCGTGAGCAAGGTGCTGCCGCGCAACGCCTCCTATGCTGGAACGCTGCGCGCCTGCGACGCGAGCCTGCAGCGGCTCGGCATGGACCACCTCGACGCGTACCTCCTGCATTGGTGGACCGGCGACCACCCCATCGAGGACACGATGCGCGCCATGGCCGAGCTGGCCGACCGGGGCAAGACGCGCTCCGTCGGCGTGAGCAACTTCAGCCCCGCGGAATGCGACGCGGCGCAGCGCGCCCTCGGGGCGAAGCACCGCCTCGCGTGCAACCAAGTGCAATACCACCTGGAAGACCGGAGCATCGAGGCCGACCTCGTCGCGTTCGCGGAGCGCACCGGCATGGCCCTCGTGGCGTACTCGCCCTTCGGCGGCCCCCGCGGCGGCTTCCCGCGCCCCGGCTCGGCGGGCCACCGCGCGCTGGAGGAGGTCGGTCGCAAGCACGCGCGCACGCCGCGCCAAGTCGCGCTGCGGTTCCTCACGCGCCATCCAAGCGTCTTCGCGATCCCCAAGGCCGAGCAGCCCGCGCACGCGCGCGAGAATGCTGGCGGCCAAGGCTGGCAGCTCGACGAGGCCGACGTCGCGGCGCTCGACGCGGCCTTCCCCGGCCCACGCCCCTCGCGCACGCTCGACGCGTGGTAGCCCTCTTCGAAGGATCGGCGTGGGCCGTCAAAAGGTCGGGCCCTTCATATGAATCCCAGCGGCCGCTGGCGCGCCCTTGATGGGGCCGGACGCCGACACGTTCCCATGGATGAAACCCGCGTGGGGGTCGTGACCCACTTCTTCTCGCGGCTCCGCGTCGCGAGCGTGCGGCTCGAGCAGCCCGTCGCCATCGGCGACCGGGTGCACGTGAAGGGGCACGGCGACGACTTCAAGGTCAGGATCAAGAGCATGCAGATCAACCGCCAGCCCGTGGAGCGCGCCGACGCAGGCCAAGAAGTGGGCATCCTGCTCGGCTCGCGCGCCCATGAGGGCGACGAGGTCCTGAAGGTGGAGGGCCAGCGCAGCTGGTGGAGCCGCCTGCTGGGCTCGTGAGGCGGGCTGGTCTCACTTCATGATCTTGAGCCAGCCGCTCGACTCGTAGACGTGCAGGCCGCGCGTCTCGAGGTCGTGGGCGAAGTCGTTCCAGCTGATGGGCTCGAAGCGCTTGCCCGGGCGGCGCGTGAACTGGATCACGTCGGTCCCGCGGACCTTCGCCGGCTTGAGGCCAGCGCGTTCGGCGATGCTCTGGGCGCGGCTCACATCGATCTGGGTCATGCTCATGTGCATCCCTCGCGTCTCCATGCGCCTTGACCGATAAAAGCGCGCCGAAAGCCGCCATGCGCCGGCGCGGGGCAAGCTCCTTGGGCTAGGCCAGGGTTGCGCGGGCGTGCTCCGCATCGTGCAGGCGTCCCCCTTCTTCGACCCCCACGTGGGCGGCGTCGAGAGCCACGTCGGCAGCATCGCGCGCGAGCTCGCGGCGCGCGGGCACGAGGTGACCGTGCTGACCGCCTCGCAGGGCGACGCGCCGGCGGTCGAGGAGCGCGACGGCCTGCGCATCGAACGCCTGCGCTTGTCGGCCACCCCAGCCGGGACCCCGATCCTGCGCGGGCTCGCGGCGCGGGTGCGCGCGC
>DASYRW010000139.1:0-6142 GCA_036003985.1 Thermoplasmatota archaeon | reverse complement strand
GCTACCAGGACTTCCTGGCGCGCGTGCACCACGAGGACCGCGCGCGCATCGCCGCGGCCGTGGAGGAGGCAGCCCGCACCGGCGGGGCCTTCGGCTTCGAGCACCGGCTCGTGCGCCCCGACGGCGAGGTGCGGCACGTGCGCGCGCTGGGCGAGGCGACGCGCTCGCCCGAGGGCAGGGTCATGCGCATGGCCGGGGTCGCCTACGACATCACCGAGCTGCGCCGCGCCGAGGAGGCGCGCCGGGCGGCCTTCGAGCAGGCGCTGGAGAACCGCCGCCTGCAGGAGGTCAACCGCATGAAGACCGACTTCATCAACGCGGCGGCCCACGAGCTGAACACGCCCCTCACGCCGATCCTGCTGCAGCTGCAGCGCCTCGCCCACGGCTCCCTGAGCGACGAGCAGCGCGCGCGCGGCTTGCAGGTGCTGCGCCGCAACGTGGACCGCATGTCGCTCCTCGTGCAGGACATGCTCGACGTGGCGCGGCTGCAGAGCGGCAAGCTCCAGCTCCGCATGGAGCGCGTCGCGCTGGCCGAGGTCGCCGAGGAGGTCGTGGCGACCTTCGAGGACCTCGCGGCGGAGCAGCGCGTGGCCCTCCAGGTGGACCTGCCGCGCGACCTGGCCGTGGAGGGCGACGCGACGCGCCTCGCGCAGGTGCTGAACAACCTCGTCAGCAACGCCATCAAGTTCACGCCCGCCGGCGGCCGCGTGAGCGTGGAGGCGCGCGCGGAGGGGCGCGAGGCGGTGGTGCGCGTCGTCGACTCGGGCCTCGGCCTCGCGCCCGCGCAGCTGGAGCGGCTGTTCCAGCCCTTCACGCAGGTCCACGACGCGCCGCCGCGGCACCTGGGCACGGGCCTCGGGCTGTACATCACGAAGGGCATCGTGGAGCAGCACGGCGGCCGCATCTGGGCCGAGAGCGACGGCCCCGGCCGGGGCGCGCGGTTCAGCGTGGCCTTGCCCCTGGCGGCGCCGCGGGCCGCGTCGCCGGCGGACGTCAGCGGAAGAAGCTGACGCCGTAGAACACGTCGATCATGAAGTACAGCGACACCCAGAACATCGCCAGCACGGCCACGGCGTCGGCGCGCTTCCACAGCGCCACGCCGAAGGCGAGCACGCCGGGCACGTAGAGCCACGCGCTGAACTCCGTCTGCCGCGCCATCACCGCGGGGAGCTGGAGCAGGAACAGCAGGAACATGCCTGCGAGCAGGAGCACGCTGACCCACAGCCCGGCCTGCTCGTCGCGGCGGAGGCCCGCCGTCTCGGCCATGGGCCCGGCAATCCCGCCGCCCGAGATAAGGGCTTCGCTGGAACTCGTGCCTCAATGCGGAGCCGCGGTGCAGGCGGCCGGGATGCGCACCGGCTGCGCCACGACCGCGGCCTCGAGGATGAGGCACTTCTCGCGGAGCTTGCCCTGCGCATCGATCCGGAACACCACGTAGGCGCTCGTGACGTCGCCGAGCGCGTCGAGGTTCATGGACCCCGCGGCGCCCTCGTAGTCGATGTCCTCGCCGGAACGGGCCAGCTCGAGGGCGCGCGCGATGTCGGCAGGGCCGACGCGCTCGCCCGGCGGGTTGGCCACGCCGCGCAGCGCGTCGCGCAGCGCCTCGCCGCCAGCGCCCTTGGAGGCCTCGGCCGCGAGGGCGACGAGCACCGTGGCATCGTAGGCGTTGCCGCTGAAGGGAGGCGCGTCCCCGGCGAGGGCTTGGTAGGCGGCGAAGCCGGGCCCCTCGCCCTGGGGTTGCACGGCCTCGAAGCCCGCGATGCTCACGTTGGCCGCGCGGAGCTGGTCGTAGAAGCCCTGCTCGCTGTCGCTGAACAGCCACGGCAGCGACGCCCACTCCGGTCGGGCGGACCAATCCTTGCCCACCTGGAGCGCCGCGTCGGGGTAGCCGATGAAGAACACGCCGTCGGGGCACGTGGCGTTCGTGGCGCCGTCGCAGCCGGCGAGCGCGCGCCGCAGCGCGTCCGCGTAGCTGGCGCGGCCCTCCTCGAACGCGACCGCCGTGACGTTGCCGCCCGCCGCCTCGAACGCCGCGGCGAACGCGGGCTTGAGGCCGTTGCCGTAGGGGTTGTTGTCGTAGAGGACCGCGACGCGGTCCCAGCCCCGCGCGACGGCATAGGCAGCGGTCACGCGCCCGCGCAGCGCGTCGCTCGGCGCCGTGCGGAAGAAGAAGCGGTCCTGCTCCGCCTTCGCGGCCATCAGCGCGGTGAACTCGGGGCTCGTGCTGCCCGGGCTGAGGACCGGCACGCGCGCCGCCTCGGCGACCTGCAGCACGGCCTTGGTGTGGCCGGACGCGACGTCGCCCACGATCGCCACCACGCCCGCGGCGACCAAGGCCTGCGCGGCGCTGCCCGCGCGCGCGGCGTCGCTGGCCGTGTCCTGCCGCACGAGCAGGAGCGGCGCGCCCGCGACGCCACCGGCCGCGTTGACCTGGTCGAGGGCGCGGCCCACCGCGAGGGCCATGATCTCGCCAGGCCGCGCGAGGCCCCCCGTGGCGGGCAGCGCCTGCCCGACGAGGACCCCGCTGCTAGACCGCTCCGGTCCCGCGCAGCCCGCGAGCCCCGCGCTCACGGCGAGGAGGGCGAGGCCCGCGGCGATGCGTGGAGCCGGCATGGGTTCTGACCGAACAGAAAGAGCCGGCGCTTAGGTGTTTTCGCAATGAACCGGCCCCGGCCGCGAAGGGAAGGCCGCGCTTGCGGGCCATGAGCGTCCGATCATTCCGGAGCGTCACCGGCCCCGGTGACGCGGCGCCTTGCCCGCGGTGACAGGGGACAACCTTTCTCCCCCCCGGGGGACAGCGGCGCGGTCACCCCCATGATGGCGAACGCAGGGTTGCAGCGCTTGCTCCAGTACGGCCTCACCGAGTACGAGGGCCGCACGTACCTCGCCCTCGTCGCGGCGGGGCCGAGCACGGCGCGCGACCTCGCGAACCTCAGCCGCGTGCCCCGCACGAAGATCTACGGCGTGCTCGAGGAACTGGGCGCCAAGGGCCTCGTGCAACTGCTGCCGGAGCGCCCGCGTAAGTTCGAGGCCATCGGCATCGACCGCTACCTGCAGCAGTTCGAGGACCAGATCAAAGTCAAGCTCGACCGGCTCCGGCAGGACCGCGAGCTGATGGCGCAGGAGTTCCCGCGCGCCGCCGCCGCCCCCGCGGCGAGGCCCGGCGGATTCAACGTCGTGAAGGGCCGCCGCAACGTCGTCGGCCGCCTCACCGAGATGATGGAGAAGGCGGGAGCAGAGATCCTCATCAGCGGCTCGGGCGCGCTGCCGATCCGGCTGCTGCACCACCTGCCCGAGCTGCGCGCCCTCAGCGCCGGCGGCGTCCAGGTGCGCCTCCTCTGCCCCCTCGAGGACCGCAACGTGGCCGCGGTCCAGCTGCTCCGCGGCGTCGCGGAGGTCCGCGAGGCCAAGCTCCCCAGCGCCGGCTCCGGCACCATCGTGGTGGACGCCAAGCAGAGCCTGATGTGCCACTTCGTGCCCGACGACGAGCACCTGTTCAAGGGCGACGACGTGGGCATCTGGAGCGACGACCCCGCCATCGTGGCGGACATGGCCCACACGCTGCGCCAGCAGTGGGACCAGGCCGCCTGAGGTCCGCTCCACCCCGAGGGCCGGATCACCCGCCCCAACGCACCCGGTGCCCCTGCGCGACACGCTTAAGGGCTCCGCCGCGGAACCTGCGGCCGTGGCGCGGCGGATCCTGGTCGTCGACGACGAGGAGGACCACGCCGCCAGCCTGCGCGACCTCTTCGAGCGCTTGCTGCCCGGGGAGCCCCGCGTGGACATGGCCAACGACCCCGAGCAGGCGCGGGCCCTGCTGCGCGACCAGGCCTATGACCTGGTGATCAGCGACGAGGGCATGCCGGGCGGGAGCGGCACCGACCTGCTGCGCTGGTTCCACGAGCGCCGCCCCGCGGTGCCCAAGGTGCTGATGAGCGCCTACCCCGAGGAGAGCATCGGCCGCGCCGCGCTGCGCGCCGCGGGGGTCAAGCTGTTCCTGCTCAAGCCCTTCGACCAGGCCGACATGCTGCGCCAAGTGGAGCGCCTCCTCGCGGAGCCGCCGCGCAACGGCGACGCGACGGCCCCGAGCTCCAACTGAGCCGGCAGCTCACCGCGCGCCCAGCCCGTCCAGCCCGTCCAGCAGCTCGCGCGCCGCCGCGTAGGGGTCGAGGGCCTTGCGCTCGACGCGCTCGACCGCCGCGCGGAAAGCGCCGCCGAGGCGGTCCTCGTCCACGACGTAGCGCACGAGCCGCGCCTTCAAGATCTCGAGGATCTCAGCCTCGCGCGCCGCGCGCCGCCGCTCCGCCAACGCGCCCGTGGAACGCGCCCACGCCGCGTGCAGCTCCACCGCCTGCACGAGCTCCGCCACGCCCTGGCCCTTCTCGGCGCTCGCGCGCACCACGGCCGGCTTCCACGGCGCGGGCCCGCCGGGGCCCCTGCCCCGGCTCGCGGCGACCTCCTCGCCCATGCGCAGCGCGCTCTCCAGCTCCGCCGCGCTGCGGTCCGCGCCCTCGCGGTCGCTCTTGTTGACCACGAAGACGTCGCCGATCTCCATGATGCCGGCCTTGATCGCCTGCATCTCGTCGCCCAGTCCAGGCGCGGTCACGACCACGACGGTGTCGGTGGTGCGCACCACGTCCACCTCGCCCTGGCCCACGCCGACGGTCTCGACGAGCACCACGTCCTTGCCCATGGCGTCGAGGACGCGCACCGCGTCGTGGGCTGCCCTGCTCAGGCCGCCCAAGTGGCCGCGCGTGGCCATGGAGCGGATGAACACGCCTGGGTCGGTCGCGCGCGCCTGCATCCGCACGCGGTCGCCGAGGATCGCGCCGCCGGTGAAGGGCGAGGTGGGATCGACGGCGACCACACCCACCGTCTTGCGCTGCGCGCGGTAGGCCTCGATGAGCCGGTCGACGAGGGTGCTCTTGCCGGTGCCGGGCGCGCCCGTCACGCCAACGACCAGCGCCTTGCCGGTGAGGGGGTACACGAGCGCCGCGACCTCCGCGGCGCGCTCCAGGCCCTGCTCGCAGAACGAGATGAGCCGCGCGGCGGCGCGCGCGTCCCCTTGCTGCAGCCGGGCCACGAGGTCCCGCATCGCGGGCGCAGGGCGGGGCGCGGCCATCAACGTGTCGGCAGCGCCGCGCCACGTTCCGCGGCGACGGGCGCCGCCGCTGCGATCAACGGCAGCTCGAGGCAGAACGTCGCGCCCAGCTCCGGCCCGTCGCTCTCCGCCCAGATGCGGCCGCCGTGCTGCTCCACGATGCTCCGGCTGATGTAGAGGCCCAGCCCCGTGCCCGCGGCCGTCACCTGCTGGGGGTCGTGGACCTGGCTGAAGGGCTGGAACAGCCGCTCCAGCTGCCAGGCGGACAGGCCGGGGCCGGTGTCGGTCACGCGCACGACGGCGCGGTCACCCACGCGCTCCGAGGCCACGCGGACGCACCCGCCGGCGGGGGTGAACTTCGTCGCGTTGCTGAGGAAGTTGTACAGGACTTGCGAGATGCGCGCCGCGTCGGCTTCGACCGGCAGGTCGCCGCACGGCTCCACCTCGATGCGGAGGTCCGCTTCCTCGGCCGGACGCAGGTAGGACTCCACCGCGTCGAGCATGATGTCGCTGAGGTCGACGCGGGACCGCGTGATCTTGAGCTGCGAGGCCTGGGCCCGCGCGCCGTCGAGCACATCGCCCACGAGCTTCACGAGGCGGTTCACGTTGCGCTCCAGCAGCTCGAGGTCGTGGGCGACGCGCTCGGTGCGGCCCGTCGCGGCGCTGCGCTTGAGCATGTGCACCTGCACCTTGATCGGCGTCAGCGGCGTGCCCAGCTCGTGGGCGGCCATGTTGATGAACGCGGTCTTGAACTTGTCGAGGGTCTTCAGCCGCTCCACCTCGCGCGCGTGCTCGTCCGCGCGCCGGCGCTCCGTGACGTCGCGGAAGCTCCACACGCGCCCGGCCAGCTCGCCGCTGATGCGCTGCGGCTTGCTGTAGCGCTCGAAGACGCGGCCGTCCTTGAACTCCAGCACATCAAAGCTTTCCTGCTGAGGGCTGCTCATGAGGGAGCGCACCTTGGCGAGGAACGCATCCGGGTCCTTTAGCTGGTGCAGGACGTACTCGAGGGCCTTCTCGTCGTCATTGGTGGCGATGACGTCG
>DASYRW010000138.1:0-3924 GCA_036003985.1 Thermoplasmatota archaeon | reverse complement strand
CGCCGACCGCAGGCGACAGCGTGATGCCCTTGAACTCGAGCACGCCGGCGGCGAGCGGGATGGCGACGAGGTTGTAGCCGGCGCCCCATGCGAGGTTCTGCGCCATCTTGCGGAAACTTGCTCGCGAGAGCCGGATGACCCCGATGACGCCGCGCGGGTCGCTTGCCGCCAAGACCACTCCCGCGGACTCGATCGCGACGTCGGTGCCTGCCCCGATCGCGATGCCGACGTCGGCGCGCGCGAGCGCTGGCGCGTCGTTGACGCCGTCGCCCACCATGGCCACCACGCGGCCTGGTTCCTGGAGGCCCTTGACCACGGCGGCCTTGCCGTGGGGGGTGATCTCCGCGAAGGAGCGGCGGACGTTGAGCTTCCGCGCGACCGCCTGGGCGGTGCGCGCGTTGTCGCCCGTCACGATGCACACCTCGATGCCGCGCGCCTGAAGGCTCTTGACCGCCTCGGCCGCCTCGGGCTTGATCGGATCGGCGAACGCCAGCAGCCCCGCCAGCTCGCCGTCGCGCGCCACCAGCACGACCGTCTTGCCTTGGTCTTGCAGCGCGCGGAGCTGCTCCTCCGCGCCGGCGGTGTCCACGCGGCGCTCGCGAAGCAGGCGCGCGTTGCCCACGAGGATCTCGTGGCCATCCACCTCGGCCTCGATGCCGACGCCCGTCATGGGGCGCAGGCGGTCGGGCGCGACGAGCTTGATGCGCTGCTCGCGCGCAGCGCGCAGGATGGTCTTGCCGAGCGGGTGCTCGGTGTTCTCCTCGGCGCTCGCGGCGTGGCGGAGCAGGTCCTTCTCGGTCCCTTGGAGCGCGATGATGTCGGTGAGGTCGGGCTCGCCGCGCGTGATGGTGCCGGTCTTGTCGAACACCACCACCTTGGCGCCCTGGATGCGCTCCAGCACCTCTGCATCCTTGATCAGCATGCCCTCGCTCGCGCCCTTGCTGACGCCGATGGCGAGCGCGCTCGGCGCCGCGAGGCCCAGCGCGGCAGGGCACGCGATGAGCAGCACGGCGACGAAGACGCTGAACGCGTAGGGCAGCGCCGCGCCCGCGACGAAGAACCAGCCGAGGAAGGCGAAGGACGCGAGCACGATGACCGCGGGCACGAACCACGCGCTCAGGCGGTCGGCGGAGCGGCGGAACGTCGGCGTGGACGTGCGTGCGTCCGCGATGAGGGCGACGATGCGGCTGAGCGCGGTGGCGCCGCCCACCTGGATGGCCTTGACGTGCAGCGTGGAGCCGCGGTTGATGCTGCCGCCGATGACCTTGTCGCCCAGCCGCTTGTCCACGGGCAGGGACTCGCCGGTGAGGAACTTCTCGTCCACGGCGCTCGCGCCGTCGATGACGACGCCGTCGACCGGCACGCGCTCGCCCGCGCGCACCACCACGACCATGTCGGGCACGATCTGCTCCGCGCCGACCTCGAGCTCCTGGCCGTCGCGCAGGATGCGGGCGCGCGTGGGCTGCAGCTCGAGGAGCTTGCGTACTTCTTGGGAAGCCTGGCCGCGCAGCCGCTGCTCGAGGGAGCGGCCGATGGCCACGAAGCCGAGCACGAGCGCGCTGACCTCGAAGTAGTACACCTGCTTGCCTTGGACCAGCATCTCGGGCTGCAGGAACTCCAGCGTGCCGAAGAGCCACGCCGCGGTCGTGCCGACGGCGATGAGCGTGTCCATGTTCGGCGCGCCGGCCCGCAGCGCCGCCCGGATGCCTTGGTAGAAGGGCCAGCCCGCGAAGACCTGGACCGCGGTGCCCAACGCGAAGAGCACGAGCCCCAGCTGCGGCTCGCGCACCACGCCCAGCAAGGGCAGCGCCAGCAGGAACCCACCTGCCGCGAGCGCGAAGACCGCGCTGCGCTTCAGCCACGCCAGCTCGCGCTCGGGCGCGGTGAAGCGGCGGAGGCAGCCCCGGCTGCAGAACAAGTAGGTGTGGCCACCGAGCGTGCTCTGCACAGCCTCGGGGCCCTCGCGGACGAGCGCTCCACAGACCGGGTCGACGGGCATCGCCCCCCCTTCATAGGCCTTGGCAGAAACCCGTTTCGAGGCGGGCCGTTGGGGCGGAACCGGCGGCAGGGTCAAGGGGCGCCGGGCGAGGCCGGCCCACGGGGCGCTTCGGCCCTATTCCGCGCACACGCGGCAGACGTTCTTCAGTGGCTGGTTCTTCTCGTAGCGCTCGACGTGGTCGCCGCGGGCGTGGCCGCACGAGCACCGCGTGCCGTTCTGCCGCTTACCGTCGAAGGCATGGTTGGCGTCCATGCTGTCGCGGGGACACGCGCGGCCGAGGCCTTGAAGGGGGCGGTTTGCGACCGCTCAGCCAGGGCCGCCAGGTCCGGGCGGGACCGTGGGGCAGGACCCGTCGGTGACGATCGTGCCCTGGTAGCACACCTGCACCGTCGTCGCGTCCACGCCCGCGTCCGCCTCGACGTAGTCCAGCGTGTCCGCGTTGGTGCACGCGCCGCCCAACGAGCCGGGGGTCGCCACGTTGCCCATGCCGAACTGGCTCGCGGCGCCGAGGGCGCCCGTGACCGTCAAGGGCTGGACGGTGGCGACGTCCGGGTCGTCGCTGTCCACGGTCACGCGGGTCCAGTCGCTGCCTCCGTTGCCGGCGGTGTCGAAGCACTGCCCCGACGCCCCCGCGGTCACGACCGTCGCCGATCCACCCGGCGCCAGCGCCACGACGAGCAGCGCTGCCGATGCGAGGATGACCTTCATCTCGTTACCTCCCGACCTGCGAGGGGCGAGGGGCCCGATCAGGTTTTCCCCGGTGTTCGGGGGGAAACTAGGTCGGCTTGAGGCGGCCGAGGACAGGTTCGTACACGATGCCCTTGTCGAGCAGGCTGTTGATGGCCTCCTCGACGTCGGCCTCGCCGATCCCTTGCTTGGAGGCCTCGCCCACGATGGCCTCCCACGGCGCGCCCTTGCCGTCGTCGAGGCCGCGCACCCAGCCGGCGATGCGCTCCTCGATGGCGAGCTTCGCCTCGTCCTCCGCGGGCGTGGTCGCAGCGGGAGCGGGGGCTTCCGGCGCCGGAGCGGTCGCCGCGGGCGCGACGGTGACGCTCGGTCCCGCGCCCCGCGTCGGCGGGGGCAGGCTCGGCGGGCGGTCGGGCACGCGGCCGGTGGCGACTGCCTCGAGGGCGTCGCGCACCATGGCCTTGTAGGCAGCGAGCTCGGGCCTGCCGTAGTGCTGCAGCGCCTGCAGGATGCCCTCCGCGAGGTCGCGCGGGCACCCGAGGGCCACGAGGCCATCGGCCGTGGGCGGCTCCATGTCCAGCGCGGCCGCGATCATCTCGAGGCGCTGCCGGGTGAGCTTGGCGGTCTCGAGGGTCCAGTGGTCGCGCTCCTCGCGGCTCACGGTCGCGACGCGCTCCGGGCGGATGCTCACCAGGGTCACGCCGGGCTCGGGGTTGTAGGTGCGCGACTTGCCCACGACCGCGACCAGCGCCGGCGGGCGCAGCTCGGCGAGGGCCTTCGCGGCCTCGGGCTGGTATTGGCCCGCGTAGAGGGTGAACTGGCCGGTGGGGTCGCTGATGCGCGCCTTCCACATGTCGCCCTCCTTGCCCACCTTCTCCAGGCTTGTCAGGACGCCCATGACGAGCAGCCGGTTGACCCGCGCGCCCATGGGGGTGACGACGAAGCTCGGCGCGCGCTCGCCCTGCTCCTGGACCTGCAGGTTCGCCTGGTTGTACTCGCCGGCGAAGACCCGCCAGGCGACCTCGCGGCCGGCCATCTAGGCCACCTCCCCGATCTCGGCCAGCAGCTTCTCCGCGTCCTGCTTCAGGCCTTCAGGCTGGGCCATCTCGGCGCGGGAGGCGATCAGCATGAGGCCGAAGTCGTCGCTCGTCGCGTTGCCCACGACGCGCATCGTGCGCGCGGTGAGCTTGCGCGCCAGCTCCTCCTCGACCACCTCGGGGCTCATCGCCTCCTTCGCC
>DASYRW010000137.1:0-17528 GCA_036003985.1 Thermoplasmatota archaeon | reverse complement strand
ACTGGCCGCGGAGGCGTTGCTGGAGTTGTTGTTGCATGGTCTCAGGTGGTGTACTTGGCGTTGATCTTCACGTAGTCGTACGTGAGGTCGCATCCCCACGCACGGGCCTCGCCCAGGCCGAGGTGGAGGTCGGCCTTGATCTTCACCTCGCCGCTCGCGAGCACGCGCTCGAGCAGTGGAGCGTTGACGCGCGTCGCGGGCTTGCCCTTGCTGAAGACCTTCACCTGCCCCACGCCGTTGGCGAGGATCAGGTCCACCTTCATCGGGTCGAGCTTCGCGCCGCTGTAGCCCAGCGCAGCGAGGATGCGGCCCCAGTTGGGGTCGCGGCCGAACATCGCCGCCTTCACCAGCGACGAGCCCGCGACGGCCATCGCGGCCTTGCGCGCGTCCGCGACGTTCGTCGCGCCCCTGACCTGCACCTCGATGAGGCGCTCGGCGCCCTCGCCATCGCGCGCGATCTCCTTCGCGAGGTGCTCGCACGCGGCGGTCAGCGCAGCCAGGAAGGCATCCCATCCCTCGACGCCCTCGTCCAGGGGCTTGTTGTGGGCGAGGCCGTTGGCCAGCACGGCGACCATGTCGTTGGTCGAGCGGTCGCCGTCCACCGTGATCATGTTGAACGTCGCTTCGGTCACGGAGCGCAGCGCGCGCTTGAGCGCGGCCGGCTTGACCGCCGCGTCGGTCGCGAGGAAGCCTAGCATGGTGGCCATGCGCGGGTGGATCATGCCGCTGCCCTTCGCGATGCCGCCCAGCCTGCACGTCCTGCCCTGGACCTGGAACTCCACGAGCACCTGCTTCTCCACCGTGTCGGTGGTCAGGATCGCCTCGGCCGCGCCGAGGTTGGGGCCTTCCATGGCCTTGCCGGCAGCGCTGATGCCCTTGGCGATCTTGTCCATGGGCAGGTGCTGGCCGATGACACCGGTGGAGGCCACGAGGACCTCCTCGGGGCCGCACCCGGCCGCCTTGGCCGCGAGCGCCGTCATGCGCTCCGCGTCCTGCAGGCCCTTGGTGCCGGTGCACGCGTTGGCGCAGCCGCTGTTGACCACGATGGCGCGCGCCTTGCCCTTCGTCGCCGCCAAGTGGGTGCGGCACACCTCGATGGGCGCGGCCTGGACCACGTTGGTCGTGTAGACGGCAGCGGCGCTGGCGGGGACCTCGCTCACGATGAGCGCGAGGTCGCGGCGCTTGAGCTTGATGCCGGCATGGACCCCCACGGCGCGGAGGCCGGGGACGTCGCCGATGTTGCCCTTGAGGATCTTCATGGCGAGGCTCCGCTGCGGGGCAGGCCGTCGGTCTCGGGCAACCCCAGGAGGAGGTTCATGGTCTGGACGGCCTGGCCGGCGGCGCCCTTGACCAGGTTGTCGATGGCGCTGATGGCCACGATCGTGCGCGTGCGCTCCACGAGGTGCACCGCGAGGTGGCACTGGTTGCTGCCGCGGACGTGCTTCACGTCGGGGGCGTCGACGAGCTGCACGAAAGGCTCGCCCGCGTAGAGCTTGGCGTAGCCCTTCGTGAGCTGCTCCTGGGTGAGGCCCTCCGGGGCCGGCGCGTAAGCGGTCGTGAGGATGCCGCGGTTCATCGGCACCAGGTGGGGCGTGAAGGTGATGGGCGCGCCGTGGCCGCCGAGCTGGGCGAGGCCCTGCTCGATCTCCGGTGTGTGCCGGTGGGTGCCGATGCCGTAGGCCTTGAGGGCCTCGTTGGCCTCGGGGAAATGCAGGTCGTCGCGCGTCTCGCGGCCCGCGCCGCTGACGCCGCTCTTGCTGTCCACGAGGAAGGGGCCGTCGCTGAGGCCCAGCCGGACCAAGGGCGCCAGCGCGAGCAGCGCGCCCGTGGGGTAGCAGCCGGGGTTGGCGATGAGGGTCGAGCCGCGCAGCAGGCTGCGGAAGAGCTCCGGCAGGCCGTAGGCCGCCTTCGGGAGCAGCTCGGGCGCAGGGTGCGGGCGCTTGTACCAGGCCTCGTAGGCCTGCGGATCCTTGAGGCGCAGGTCGGCGCTGAGGTCGATGACGCGCTGCTCGGGGTTGGCCTTGTGCAGCTGGGCGGCGAGCTGGCCGGCCGCTCCCGAGGGAAGACAGACGAAGACCGCGTCGCTCGCGGCGAAGCTGGCAGCCTCGGTCTTGACGAACTCCTGCGGGACCACGCCCGCGAACTGGGGCAGGATCGTCCCGACGGAGCGGCCGGTGTGGGAGTTGGACGACAACGCCCCGATCTCGGCGTGCGGGTGCGCGAGGAGCAAGCGGAGGAGTTCCGCGCCGGTGTAGCCGGTCGCGCCCGCGATGCCGACGGTGGCTTGGGGCATTGCTGTGTGGGTATTCATCCGAAGTTTTGCTCTTCAAAGCGATGACGAGAAAGAGACGCCGCCGGACGTGCGTGTCTGGAAACGGACAAATGCGCAGACGTGCCCCCCATCGAGGGCGCGAGCGTCGCCCGCGTCGTGGCAGCGCCCACCCCCAACTTCCGGTGGATCCGCTGCGAAGTCCGCCGACCGACTTTTATGGGCCCTTTGTATCTTATAAGGCCGAGCAAACCCCGCTTTCGAGGTCTTCCGACTGGTCGCCCCTTTCCGACACGGCCCGACGCAAATGTCTGAGAAAAAACATTTAGCTGGCCAATGCCTCTGGGGCACATGCCCCGTGGCGCGAGCGCCAGCTCGACGGCCCAGGTGGTGCGCGAGTACATCGATAGCCACCCCAGCGTCAAGGACTGCCTCAAGCTCGGCATCATCAACCTGAGCGCGCTGGCGCGGCGCATCATGGACGAGGAGGGGGTCAAGAGCGAGGAGGCAGCGCTCATCGCGTGCCGCCGCTACGAGCTCGACCCGAAGGAGAAGATCAACGAGGCGGAGATCATCCGCGTGCTGCACCGCAGCAAGATCGAGATCCGCACGAAGGTCGCGATCCTCACGGCGCGCCCGAGCTGGAACATCTACGCGAAGCTCGAGCGGGCCATGAGCGCGCTGCGCGGCCGCAACCACCCGCTGCACGTGATCCAGGGCACGGCGAGCGTGACCATCATCACCGACGAGAGCGTCGCCCAGGAGCTGGTGGAGATCATCGGCAAGGAGGACGTGCTGAAGACCCAGCAGGACCTGGTGGAGCTGGTGGTGACCTCGCCGGACGTCATCGAGGAGGTGCCCGGCATCATGGCCTACCTGAGCAGCGCCTTGGCCAGCAAGGGCATCAACTTCGTGGAGGTGATCAGCTGCTACAAGGACACGATGTTCGTCATCGATGAAGACGACATGGTGAAGGCCTTCGAGACGCTGAACCGGGCCACGGGAGGCTAGGGCGAGCCTGGACGGGTCCGGGGACCGCTGAACCGGAGACGGTTTCCGGAGATGGTTTAAGCCCGACGTAGGGGTGCCCAAGCCGAGATCATGCGCGGCATCCTCCTCTTCGCGGCCGTGGCCGTCCTGGCGGCGCCCTCCGTCCTCGCCACCGACGCGGTCCACAACGTCAGCATCGCCAACTTCCAGTTCAGCCCCGCCATCCTGCAGATCGCCGCGGGCGACACCGTGGTGTGGACGAACAACGAGGCCCTGCCCGTCGTGCACACCGCCACCGACCTGCTCTCCCTGGCGGGGATGGGCAGCTTCGACTCCGGTGACATCAGCCAGGGCCAGAGCTTCTCCCACACCTTCAGCGAGCCGGGCCTCGTGCTGTACTACTGCGCGAAACACGTGGTCATGATCGGCATCATCCAGGTGCAGTGACGCGAGGTTCATCGGGGTGAGGCTCCATGCAAGGGTCGTGCCCCGCAGGCTCCTCGCCGCTGTCCCTGACCTGCTGATCCAGAGCCGCATCACCGAGGCCGCGAAGCGCGCCGGGGTGGAGTGCGTCATCGCCGCGACCGGCGACGACGTGCTCTTGGCCGGCAAGCGCGAGCGGCCTGGGCTGATCATCCTCGACCTCGAGTCCCCGCGCGTCAACGCCGCCGCGACCCTGCAGCGGCTGCGCGCGGACGCGGACCTGTGCGCGACGCCGACGCTCGGCTTCTACAGCCACGTGGACAAGCGGCTCGCCGACCGCATGGTGCAAGCAGGCCTGGACCGCGCGCTGCCGCGGGGCGAGTTCGTGGCGAAGCTCGACGAGCTGCTGAAACCCCTCGCCTAGCCAGGAACGGGCGCGTCCTCGAGGAAGCTCGCGCGCGCGATCCCGGGGACCGCGATCCAGCTGCCGTCGGCGCCGAAGAACGCGGTGACCATGGCGCGCTCCGCGTCCGGTAGAATGTAGGGGTCGCTCGACTTGAGCACGAGCTCGAGCCTGTGCCCAGCCTGCACGCGGTAGTCCTGCGGATGCAAGGGGAACTCGAAGGCCGCGCGCTGGCCGGGGCGGAGGTCCTTGCCCTGCTCGAGGCTCTCGCGGTGCCGCGCGTCGAGGAAACCGCGCGTCAGGAAGGCCTGCGCGCCGTCGGGCGCGACGTCGTAGAAGTGCACCACGAAGTTGGTGTCCGGCAGGTTCGCCGCAGCCTCGAGGTGCACGACGGGCGCGCCGGCGACGTGCAGGTCCTGGGCCAGGGGCTCGCCGAGGAAGCGCAGGTGGTTGGCGCCCTCGAGGGCAGCGTCCTCGCGGCCGAGACCGTCGTCGAGCCAGCTGCCTTCGGCCTCGGCCGGCGGCTCTGCGGCGAGCGCGCCGGGCGCGAGCCAGAGCTTCGTCGCGTTGGCGTCGAGCGGCGGCCACGTCGCTTCCGTGCGCCAGCCGCCGAGGTTGTCCTCGACCAGCACCGGCGCAAGATCGAGAGCGCCGTTGGCCTTGCCCAGCAGGAAATGGTCGAGCCAGCGGTGCACGAACTCGTGGTAGGACTCGCGGCTGGCGGGCACGCCATGGCCATGCTGCGCCAGCCACATGCGCTTCTCCGCCCCCACGCCAGACCAGAACTCCGGCACCATGGTGGTCGCGACGTTGAGGTCGTCGAAGCCCTGCGCGTACAGGACCGAGGCCGTGATGTCGCCGGCGTGCGCGCGGATGTTGCGCTCCTGCCAGTACGCGTCGTCGTCGTCCTGGCCGAGGTCCTCGCGCGCGAACTCGAGCTGGCACGTCACGTCGTCGGCGCCGCCCGTGGCGAGGTCGCGCGGGCCGGGCGCGATGCCCATGGCGGCCCAGAGCGCCGCGTCGGTGTGGCTGCTGCCAGGCGGCGGCGAGCCGTTGGCGCGGTGCGCGCCGCGCTCGAAGTAGTAATCGTACCAGGCTGTGACCGCGCTGACCGGCACGATGGTGGTGAGGTTCGGCGGCGCGAGGATGGCGGTCTGGAGCGGCGTGGTGCCGACGTAGCTCGTGCCAAGCATCGCAACCTTGCCGTTGCTCCACGGCTGGGCCGCGAGCCACTGGACCAACTCCGCGCCGTCGAGGCCCTCGTCCGGGCCGCCCACGGTGAGGCAGCCACCGCTCTCGCCCGTGCCGCGCACGTGCGCGACCGCGACGGCGTAGCCGCGGGGCACGTAGAAGTCCACGAGGCTGTTGGCGGCGCCGGGATCGGGGATGCGGTACTCTTGGGCAAGCCCCCACCGGTCGCGTCCGAGGAGCGCGTAGGGCGTCAGCTCGAGCAGCGCGGCGAACGGGCCGTCGCCCGCCGGCACGACGAGGTCCACGTGGATGTTGACGCCGTCGCGCATCGGGATCTGGAGCGGCAGGAACGCGCCGATCTCGAACACCGCCTCGGTGAGCGGCTCGAGGCCGCCGGGCGGCAGCGAGCTCGGCTGCAGGGCGGGGCCGAGGCAGCCGGCCGAGCCTGCCGCGGCGAGCAGGGCAGCCAGGGCCAGGGCGCGCGCCATGCGCGAGGCACGCAGGAGGGGAACGTAAGCCTTGCCGCAGGAGCCTCGTCAGGCCGCGCCCCAGCGTACGGCAGGGCCCTCGCGGCCGGGACGCGCGGCGAGCAACCGGGCCAGGTCTTCCGGGCTCCGCGCCGGCGGCCCGCAACTCGTGCCCTTGCACACCAGCGCGACCGCGCTCCCCCGGCCGAGCCCGCTCTGGAGCGCCGCGCGCGCCGCCTCCGGCATCGGGCCCTCGCGGGCCGGCGGCGACACCACCATGCCTGGATGGAAGGTCCGCAGCGCGGTCTCGTGCAGCCGCTGCGCGGCCAGGTCCGCAGCATCGCCGACGATGACGACGTGCGTCGCCGGCTGCAGATGCCGGTCGAGCGCGAGGATGTACGCTGAGGCGAACAGCCCGAGCTTCGGCGCCGAGCCGGCGTGGGCGCGCAGCGCGCGCTCCGCGGCCTCGCGCCAGCGCGCCTCGCTGGTGAGCGCCGCGAGCTTGTCGAGCGCCAGGATGGCGACGCTCGTCGGGCTCGCCGAGGGCGCGTCCTCGATGGGGGCGCGCGCTTGCCCTAGGCCCGCGGTCTCGCCTTCCCTGCCCCGGGCCGTGTCGCGCAGCGCGCCGCTGGGTTCCTGGTAGCGCTCCACCACCAGGCCGAGCAGCCCGCGCGCAGCCTCGAGGTAGCGCGGTGCGCCGCGGACCTCGTACGCGTCGAGCAGCGCCGATGCGACCCAGGCCTGGTCCTCGAGGAGCCCCCACACCTCGCCGCTCCCCCGCACGACGTGGGCCACACCCTCGCCCTGGCGCCAGCCATGCTCGAGGATGCGGTCGAGGGCGCGCAGCGCGCCGTCGCGGCACCACGTGTCGCCGAGCGCCTTCCACGCCTCGAGCAGCGCGCCCGCCGCCATGCCGTTCCAGCTCGCGTACAGGGTGCGATCGACGACCGGGGCCGCCCGCGTCGCGCGCGCCGCGAACATCACGGCCTTGCCGCGCCCCAGCTGCTCCTCGACCATCGCGAACGGCAAGCCGCGCTCGCGCGCGAGGCGCTCCGCGTCCTTGGCGACCCACAACACGTTCTTGCGCGGGTCGTGGTGCATCTCGCCGCGCGGCCCGATGTCGAAGTGGTCCGCCAGGAGCGCCTGCAGGTCCGCGTCGGGCAAGGCCGCGCGCAGCTCGTCGAGCGTCCAGGTCCAGTAGTCGCCGTCGTCCTCGAGGCCCACGTCCGCATCCTGCGAGCCCGCGAAGCCGCCGCCGTCCAGCTCGATCGAGCGCAGCCAGGCGACGATGCCCTCCGCCGTCGCGCGGTGCAGCGGCTGGCGCCACAGCATCGTCGCGTGCGCGTAGTTGCGCAGCAGCCCCGCGTTGTCGTAGAGCATCTTCTCGAAGTGCGGCACGATCCACTCCGCGTCCACGCTGTAGCGGTGGAAGCCGCCGCCCAGTTGGTCGTAGACCCCGCCGCGCGCCATCGCATCCAGGGTCGTCGTCGCGACGGCGCGCAGCATCGCGTCGTCAGGCATGGCCGCGGCCAGGCAGAGTTCCATGGCGCTCGGGTGCGGGAACTTGGGCGCGGTCCCGAAGCCGCCGTTGATGGGATCGTGGTGCTGCACCAGGATCTCGAGCGCACGCTGCACCACGCGCGCGTCGAGGTCCCCCGGCTCGTGGCGCGCGGCCATGCGCTGCAGCTCCTGGGCCAGGTGCTCGGCGTGCGCCAGCAGGTCCTCGCGGCGCTCGTGGTATTGGGCCGCGACGCGCTGCAGGACCGTGCGAAATCCAGGCCGGCCGTAGCGGTCGTCGGGGGGGAAGTAGGTGCCGCCGAAGAACACCTTGCCCTCGGGCGTCAGGAAGGCCGTGAGGGGCCATCCCCCTTGCCCACTCAAGGCTTGCACCGCCGCTTGATAGCGCGCGTCCACGTCGGGCCGCTCGTCGCGGTCCACCTTCACGCACACGAACAGCTCGTTGAGCAGCTTCGCGAGGTCGGGGTCGTCGTAGCTCTCGCGGTCGAGGACGTGGCACCAGTGGCACCACACCGCGCCGACGTCGAGCAGGATGGGCTTGTCCTCGGCCTTGGCGCGCGCGAAGGCTTCCGCGCCCCAGGGATGCCAATCCACGGGCTGGTGCGCCGCGCTGCGCAGGTAGGCGGAGCGCTCCGACGCGAGCCGATTGGGCACGCCGCTGGACCGCAGGCCGCCCCATTAAGCCCTTGGGCGCACGGCCCAAGGTCCCTGCACTTAGGCGTTGTGCTGCAAGCTTTCAAGGGCGCAAGCGGCTGGGGGCTTGCTTCGCCCGCTGGCCCGCACGGGCCCGGGAGGGTTCCCCATGCAGCACGTCAGCGCCCGCTCCGCCGCCCGCACCACCAGCGCCATCCTCGTCGGCACCGTCACGATCCTGCTCGCCATCACGCTCTTCCTCGGCGCCGTCGTGCTCGGCGCCACGATCCTGATCCTGGCCCAGGACAGCACGCTCCTCCTGCAGGGCCCCTGGGTGGTGAGCGACACGCTCAGCTTGCAGCCGTGGCTCGGCGCCGCGGGCGTCATCGCCGGCGCGTGGGCGCTCTTCACCGCCGCGAGCGTCGCCGTGCGCGTGCTCCGCGCGCGCGACGCGCTCACGTGGGGGACCGTCGCGCTCGTCGCGTCGCTCTGCGTCTTCGCGCTCACGGGCCAGCTGCTCGTGGGCCTCGCGGGCCTGATGGCGGCGATGCTGGCCTTGGCCGGCGTGGGGCCGATCCGCGGCGCCCTCGGCGCGCCGGCATCGGCGGCGCGCACGAGCCACCTCAGCGTGGTCGAGACGCGGCCAGTCCCGCCGAGCTGGGCGCTGGACACCATCGCGCCCGCGCTGCCCGAGCGGCGCCCCGAACCGCCGTCGCGGCCCTGATCAGGGAAGCTGCACGAAGGTCTCGCCGAGCTTGATGACGACGAGCGCGAGCTGCACGCCGCCGTAGTGGCCCACGTAGGCGTGGTCCCACTGGTTGGGCGTCTGCTCCCACTGGGCCATGGCGCCGTCGAGCTGGAAGTCCACGCTCGCGCTCGTGTCGCTGATGGTGCGGCGGAACAGCTCGGGGATCGGGTCGTTGTCGAGGCCGGTCTGCACGAGCTGGGACGTAAAGAAGCTCGAGACGGCCGTGCCGCCGACGAGGGGCGTCAGGTCCACCTGCGTGTAGCGGTAGTTGGAGAACGTCTGCACGCGGGCCTTGTACAGCGCGCCGGCGCCGTCGACGCCGAGGCCGGTCATGATCACGTCGTTGACGTGCTGCGCCTGCGCGAGCGGAGCAGCGGCGAGCGCGACGAGCAGCAGCGGGGCGAGGAGCGCGAGCTTCATGGGACCACCAAGGCCTCGGCTCGGCATCCTGGGGACGCTACTTAAGCGCTGCCTGCGCCGCGTTGCCGGACTCACTTCCCCTTGAACTTCGGCGTGCGCTTCTCATTGTAGGCGTTGATGCCTTCCTTGGCGTCCTCGCTCTTGAACAGCTGCTGCTGCAGCTCGCGCTCGAGGGCCAGGGCATCCTGCAGGGGCAGCTCCGCGCCGGTCTGGCAGGCGCGCTTGATGAGACCCACCGACATCGAGGCCTTGTTCGGCGGCGTGAACTGGCGCGCGTACTCGATGGCTTGGGCTTTGAAGGCCTCGCTCGTGCCCTCCCAGAGCCCATTGAGGATGCCGTACTGCTCCGCTTCCTCGAAGGTGTAGTTCGCGCCGGTGGTCATCCACTCGATGGCGCGCGCCTTGCCGAGGATGCGCACGAGGCGCTGCGTTCCCCCTGTGCCGGGCAGCACGCCGAGGTTGACCTCGGGAAGGCCGATCTTGCCGCCGTCCTTGCGCGCGAAGCGCAGGTCGCACGCCATGGCGATCTCCAGCCCTCCCCCAACGCAGTGGCCGTTGATGGCCGCGATGGTGATCTTGGGCGTCTGCTCGAGGCGCGCGAGCGTCTCGTTGGCGTGGAGGCAGAAGAAATACTTGTACTCGGGCGTGACCTGCTGCAGGTACTTGATGTCCGCCCCAGCGCTGAAGAACTTGTCCCCGCTGCCGGTCACGAGGATGGCCCAGACCTCGGGGTCGAAGCGGGCCTGCAGGACAGCTTCGTCGAACTGCCGGAAGAACGTGTAGCTGTACGTGTTGGCCGGCGGGTTGCTCAGCTCGATGATCCCCACGCCGTTCTTGGTCGTGTAGTTGATGAGGTTCTTGCCCGCGTAGGGGTCCTGGGCGACGGTCATGGGCTCACTGGGTGGGCCATCCCGCTCGGTCGCTTTAAACTCTGCGGGGTTCGAGTTCACCGCGGCACGAGGGCCGCGAGCGCGCCGCCCAGCAAGGAGGGGCCCTCCTCCACGATGGCGACGGTGGACTCGCCGAGCTGGTGGCTCTCCTCCGCGCTCGCGCACGCGTGGCAGCCGTCGGGGTACACCACATAGACGCGACCGTCGCGCTGCACGAGGTCCATGAAGTCGCGCAGGTTGCGGCACGGGTTGCTGCCGCCACGCAGCCAGATGCAGCCGCGCTGCACGGGGTCGTCGTCGGGCGTGACCTGCGCGGTGACGAAGGTCGGCTCCGCGGCCAGCGCGTCGTCGGTGAACGTGATGTACAGATGCCACACCGCGTCGTCGGTGGCCTCACTGGGGTCGCGGTCGCTGCCCCAGCCGGCGGGGTCGCTCGTCGTGCCGAGGTAGCCCACCACGACCTTGCCCTCTGCGCCCGCGGCGAGGACGCCGAAGAGCGTGCCCTTCAGGTCGGGGCGCGGCACGACCATCGCGGCGCCCCACGTCGCGCCCCGGTCGTGGCTCACCGCGAGGCGCTGCAGGTTGTCGGCGCCGTTCCACAGCAGGTAGGCGTTGCCAGCCTGGTCGATCGCAACGCGCGGGTTGATGCTGCTGTGGGGCGAGACGCCGCCGTCGGTGAGGGTCGCGGCGAGGTCCCACGTCTGGCCGGCGTCGTCGCTCACCGCCACCCGGATGCCGTCGCACGTCGCCTTCGCGAGGTACGCACGGCCGTCCGCGTCCACGGTCACGGGCCCGTTGAGGCCGCCATAGCAGTTGTCCGCAGCGTGGACCGTCACCGGCAACCCCCACGTCAGGCCGCCGTTGAGGCTCGCGAGCGCGACGGTGCCCTCGCCGCGGAAGCTGTTGTACGCGTAGTAGACCACGTTCTCGTAGCCCGTCGTCTGCACACCTTCCGGCGGTGGACCGCTGGTGAGCTTCTGGTGGTCGTGGCCTGGCAAGCCGCAACCGCCGAGCGGGTTGCCCAACCAGCTGGAGCCCTCGTCGTCGCTCCACGCCACCCACGAGCACGCGACGTACAGCGGTGCGTGGAACACGCGATCGGTCTCGGGATCGACCCACACCCACGGATCGAGGTCGACCTTGCCGCTGAAGGCGGGGTCGTAGAGCCGCTCCCAGGTCAAGCCGTGGTCGAGGCTGCGCGCCACGCTCGGGCCGTAGCTCGTCGGCACGGGGAGGGGCGGCTGCGCGGGCAGGGTCGGCGGCGCGACCGGCGCGACGTCGCTGAGGCGCACGAGGTTGCCCGCGATGGTGAAGATGGCGCCGCTGCTCGTAACCCCCAAGGTGGGCTCGCCGCGCTCGAAGCCCGTGGGCGCCATGCGTACGCGCAGCTCCTGCCATGCAGCAGGCACGGGCGCGAGGGTGCCGGCGACGTGCGCCACCAGGGCCGGAACGGCGCCGGGGCCAGGGAGCAGCGAAACGGGCACGGGCTCCGCCGGCGTGAGGCAACCCGCAAGCACGACCACCACCATCGCCGCGGCGAGCAGCGCGCGCATGGCGGCGCGACGGCGTGCGGGCTCATGATGCTTCTCACGACGCGCTAGCCATAGAGGTCGCGCGTCGCGTCCTCGGCGCTGCCCTCGCCCCGCGCGAGCGCGTCGGCGCGCGCGTGGGCCTCGGCCTCCCCCGCACCTGGTCCTGAGAATGGCTGCGGCTTGCGCGCGCGCGCCCACGCGCCGGCTGCGAACCCCGCGGTGAGCGCGCCCAGCACCAGCTCCAGGATCGGCGCGCCGCTCGCGCTGCCTTGGAAGAGCCCGCGCCCGCCGAGCTGCCACGGGCCATAGACGAGCGGCACGCTCACGACCACGAGGACCGCGATGCTCAGCGCGATGCTGAGGAACAGCCGCTCGGCCCACTCCATCACCGTCGCAGGCTTGTGCGGCCGCAGCAGCGCGAGGAGCGCGAAGCCCGGCAGGAACAGCGCGAGGGCGAGGCCCACGACCACGCGCAGCGGGTCAGCCAAGGGCCACCACCGCGGCAGGGTCTGACGCGGCGGGCGGCGGCGCCTCGCGGCTCTTCGCGTAGCCGGCGAACAGGAGCACGAGCCCCACGAGCGAGCCGGCGCTGAAGAGGTCCGCGCCGCTGAGCGCGACCGCGCCGGTCTGCGCGCCCGACGCGAGGCTGTGGATCACCGTGAAGGCGAGCGCGCCCGCCGCGATCAGGAGTGTGTGGGGCGCGCGGGTGCGGCGCCAAGCGAGGAGAGGGGACGCAATGAGGAGCAGCGCGGCGGGCACGTCGACGAGCGGATGCAGCAAGGCCAAGCCGGGGAACACGCGCGTCGGCACCTCGCCTGCCGCGTTCGCCGCGGCGAGCCGCGCCGCGTCGGCGGGCGTGAAGAGGAGGAGCAGGAGCATGGCCTCGCCGACCACGAGCACGAACGCCGCGAAGCCACGGCCGAGGCCGCGCGACAGGAGGAAGCCCGTCCCTGCCGCCATCCAGCCCACCATGACGGCGGTCGTGACGAAGTACGCCTTGTAGCCGGCCTCCGTCCAGCCCTGGAGCGCGGCCTGAACTTCGAGTGCGCTGGCGGCCGCGAAGAGCATCAGCGCCACGCCCCACAGCAGCTGGTGGGGCCTGCGCGCGTCGCGCCAGCGGCGCAGCACCAGCGCGGCGAACACCGCGCTGAGCAGGAGCGTGGCGGACGACAGCGCCGCGGCGAGGGCCACGCGCTCGGGACGCGCGGCCTGGCCTTAAGGCCTGCGGCGGCGCAGCGCGACCGCGCCCAGCCCCGCGACCGCGAGCGCGGCCTCGAAGCCCGGCAACCCCTTCGAGGGCGCGGGCTCGTTGGACGGCGGCGGCGCGGTGGTGTTGCCGGTCGTGTTGTTGCCCGTCATCGGGCCCGTGGTGTTCGTGCCGCTCCCCGGCGGCGGCGTCGCGACCGGCGGCGGCGCGCACGTGACGCGCGTCGTGTTGGTGCCCTGGCTGGGATCGAGGATGCCGTTCTGGGCGGCTTCCGCGGTGAGGGTCAGCGTGACGATGCCCGAGCCCGCGCAGCGCAGCGTGAAGCTGGCGGTGCCTTCGGCGGTGGCCATCTCCGGCCCGCCGGGTGCGACGGAGATCTCGATCGTCGCGTTCGGCGGGTCGGCCGTGAGCGCGGCCGGGCTGGCCGCGATGGTGATGGCAACCTCCGTGGGACCATCCGACGCGGCGGCGCCCAGCGCGGTGTAGGTGTAGCGAACCGTGACGGCGAGGTTCGCAGTGCCGCCCGGCGGGATCGGCGCGGTGGGCGGCGTGTCGGCACCCACGTCGGTGGTGGTGGGGCTCACGGGGGTGCCGCCGGGCAATTGGGCACTGGCAGGGAGGGCGAACGCGGCGAGCAGCAGGAGCAACACGGGCGCGGCGCGGACGGCAGCGGCGCGGGGCATGGGGGCGGCAAGGGCGGGGAGCACTTCAACCTTGCCGGCCGCAAGCCGAAAGGATCCATGGTTCTGCACGCGATGCCCCCGCCATGGCCGAGGCCTGGGACGACGCGGCGAGCTACGAGGCCTACGTCGGCCGCTGGAGCCGCCGGCTCGCGCCGCGGTTCGTCGCGTGGGCTTCCCTGCCCAAGGGCGCGCGGGTGCTCGACGTCGGCTGCGGCACGGGCGCGCTGAGCGAGGCGGTGCTGCGCGGGGGCGCGCGCAGCGTGCTGGGCGTGGACCGCTCGCCTTCGTATGTCGCGCAAGCCACGGCGATGGTGGGCGGCCGCGACGCGCGCTTCGAGGTGGGCGACGCGATGAAGCTCGCGTTCCCCGACGCCAGCTTCGACGCGGCCGTATCGGGGCTGGTGCTCAACTTCCTGCCCGACCCCGCCGCCGGCGCGCGCGAGATGGCGCGCGCGGTCGAGCCGGGCGGCGTGGTGGCGCTGTACGTGTGGGACTACGCGGGCGAGATGCAGATGATGCGGCGCTTCTGGGACGCTGCGCGCGCGCTGGATGCCAAGGCCGAGGAGCTCGACGAGGGCGTGCGCTTCCCCATCTGCAAACCCGACGCGCTCGCGAAGCTCCTCGAAGCGGCGGGCCTGCGGGACGTGCGGACCGCGCCCGTCGACCAGCCCACGGTGTTCCGCGACTTCGACGATTACTGGACGCCCTTCACGGGCGGCCAAGCGCCCGCGCCGGGCTACGCGCGCTCCCTGCCGCCGGAGCGGCTGGCGGCCCTGCGCGAGCGGCTGCGCGCGACGCTCCCGACCGAGCCTGACGGGAGCATCCACCTGGTCGCGCGCGCGTGGGCCGCGAGGGGCACGCGCGCCTAGCGGCGGCGGTCCACCGCGGCCGAGGCGCCCGGAGCGAGCTCCGGAGCAGCGCGAGGGCCAGCAGAAAGGGGAGGAGGCGCATGGCCCCCGCGCTCGCTGCGGGCCCTAGCGGTGTTCGGTGAGGTCCGCGATGCTACCCGCCGCGCCGGCGGCGCCGCAGCGCCAGCCCGACCGCGGCGACGGCGAGCACGCCCAGCGCGGCCGGCGCGGGCGGCACGATGCGGCCTTGCTCGTTGGCCTGGCCGGTCGCGTTGGTTTCGCCGCTGCCTTCCGTGCCGTTGCCGTAGCTCAGGTTGCCCGACATGTTGCCCGAGAGGGTCACGTTGCCCGTCAGGTTCCCCGTCAGGTTGGTGTTGTTGCCGGGGAGGTTCGCGGCCGGCGCGGCCTCCATGCAGCGCACGCTCGCGGTCGCGGTGCCCTCGCTCGGCTCGAGAAGGCCGTTGTCCGCGGCGCGCGCCGTCACGCTCAAGGTCGCGGCGCCGGGGGCCGTGCACGAGAGGCGCAAGTCCACGGTGGCCGTGGTGGTGTTGCTCTCGACGCCGCCCGCCTCGACGGGCACCTCGACGGTGACGTTCGTCGGGTCGACGCCGGCGGGGCCGGTGACGTTCGCCGTCACGTCGATGTCGGTCGAGGACGCGCCGCCGAGGGCGCCCGCGCGCGTGTAGGTGTAGGAGATCGTGACGTTGATCGCGGTCGTGTTGTTCGCGTCGAGCGCCGGCGACGGCGGATCGAGGGTGACGCTCGTCGTCGTGGCGCCGACCGGCGTGTCGGGCTGCTGCGCCACCGCCCCGGGCAGCAGGAGCGCGAGGGCGGCGGCCGCGGCGAGCCCGCGGCTGCAGGAGGCTTGGGCCGTCATGCAGCGGAGCCTGCGCCCAGGCGCCATCAACCTTGTGGACAGTTGGTTGGTGAGGGCGCGCGGGCTGCGACGATGCGCTGACACGCCGCTGCGAGCTTGCGGCAACTCAGTATTTGCGCTCGACGACCTGCAGCTTCACGGGCTTGCCGAGCAGGTTCTGCCGGTGCACGCTCTGGTACACGCGCCGCGCGAGCTCGCGGGGCACCTCGAACTCGCTGTATTGGGCATAGACCTGCACGTTGCCCAGGTCGTGCTCGTTCAGCCGCGCCGCGCGCGTCAGGGCTTGGAACACGGCCATCTTCGTCGCGCCCTGCTGCGTGCCCACATCGACGCGGAAGTGCACCATCCCAGTCCGATCGGCGTACTCGAAGAAGTCGAGGACCTTCTGCACCTTGTCGCGACCGCCGTGCTCGGGCACCTTCTGGAGGTCGATCTTCGTTCCGGCCGTGTAGGCGATGTCGGCGAGGTACTTCTCCTCCTCCTTGGTGACGAACGTGATGGCCTTGCCTTCCCTGCCCATGCGGCCCGTGCGGCCGACGCGGTGCACGTACCACTCGGGGTCCTCGGGCAGGTCGTAGTTGATCACGTGCGACGTGTGCAGCACGTCGATGCCGCGCGCCGCGACGTTGGTCGTGACCAAGACCTTGATGCCGCCGTCGCGCACGCCCTGCATGACGCGGTTGCGCTGCCCCTGGGGCAGATCGCCGTGCAGCGCCTCGCACGCGAACCCATGGCTCTTGAGCAGCTTCGCGACCTTGTCGGCCTCGTGCTTGGTCCTGCAGAAGACCATGGCCAGCTCGGGCTTCTCCGCCTCGAGCACGCGGTACAACGCCCAGACCTTGTTGCGGTAACCGACGCGAACGTACGTCTGCTCGGTGCCCTCGACGGTGAGCTTGTCGGCGCTGACTTGGACCAAGGCGTGGTCGGGCAGGAACTGTTGCGCGATGCCCTTGATGACCGCTGGCATCGTCGCGGAGAAGAGGAGCTTCTGGCAGCCGCGGGGAACCTGCTTGAGGATCCAGCGGATGTCGTCGATGAAGCCCATGTCGAGCATGCGGTCGGCCTCGTCGAGCACCAGCATGCTCACCTCCCCGAGGGCCAGGTTCTTGCGCCGCATGTGGTCCATGACGCGCCCCGGCGTGCCCACGACGACGCGGCCGCCCTCGCGCAGGCCTTGGAGCTGCGGCCCAAAGCTGACGCCGCCGTAGATCGGCACGACCTTGGTTCCCTGGTATTTGGCCAACTCGCGCAGCTCCTCCGCCACTTGGTCGGCCAACTCGCGCGTCGGGACGAGGATCAGCGCGCCGATGCCCTTGCCGTGCGGGTCGAGCTTCTCGATGATGGGGATGCCGAAGCCTGCGGTCTTGCCCGTGCCGGTCTGCGCCTGCCCCACGAGGTCGCGGCCTTTCAGGATCGGCGGGATGGCCTGGGCCTGGATCTCGGTGGGCTCCTCGTAACCCATGTCCTCGAGCGCCCGCAGCAGCGGCGGGCTCAAGGGGAGGTCGGTGAACGGCAACGCGCTGCCATGTTGCGCTGCTAAATATATGCTTTGCCCAGCATGCCCGCCCGGACAGAGCCTGCGCGGCCCGCGCGCGCGATCGCGCAAGGTTCATGCCCTGGCCGCGGATGATGGCGGGGTAAGAACCTGCGCGTCCAGCGTGCGCTGCTCTCGGTCACCGACAAGACCGGCCTCGTCGACTTCGCCCGCCGCCTCCACGCGCGCGGCGTCGCGCTCGTCAGCACCGGTGGGACGGCGCGCGCGCTCGAGGACGGCAAAGTGCCCGTGCAGCGGGTCGAGCAGGTCACGGCCTTCCCCGAGGTGCTCGGCGGTCGCGTCAAGTCGTTGCACCCGGCGATCTTCGCGGCGATCCTCGCCCGCGACACGCCGCAGGACTTGGAGGAGCTCGGGCGCCACGGCCTGCAGCCCATCGACCTCGTCTGCGTGAACCTCTACCGCTTCGAGGAGGCCGTTGCCCGCGGCGCGCCGGACCCGGAAATCCTGGAGAACATCGACGTCGGCGGCCCCAGCCTGATCCGCGCCGCAGCGAAGAACCACCCGCGCGTCGCGGTCGTGACGTCGCCCACCCAATACGACAGCGTCGCGGCCGAGATCGAGGCCACCGGCGCCGTCAGCGACGCGACGCGGCTCCTGCTCGCCGCGCACGCGTTCGCGTACGTCGCGCGCTACGACACCATCATCGACCAGTACTTCCGCCACCACCAGCTCGAGACCGATTTCCCGCAGCTGCTGAACCTGAGCTTCGAGAAGCTCCAGGACTTGCGTTACGGCGAGAACGCCCACCAGCGCGCCGCCTTCTACCGCTCCAAGCCCACGAAGGAACCGAGCGTGGTCAACGCGCGCCAGCTGCATGGCAAGGAGCTGAGCTTCAACAACATCCTCGACGCGGACGTCGCCATCGAGCTGCTGA
>DASYRW010000136.1:0-6682 GCA_036003985.1 Thermoplasmatota archaeon | reverse complement strand
CCACGGCGATGATGCTGCCGCTCGTGACAGCTGCCTCAGCCCCGGACCTCGTCGCCGAGAACCTCGCTTGGCTGCAAGGAGCAGCGCCGAGCGCGCCTGCGCAGGACCTCCGCGCAGGGGCTGCCTTCGCGGCCAGCCGCGGCGTTTCCTTCGCGGACCTCGCCGGCGACGCTCCCCGCCTCGCAGGGCCGGCCCTGCCGGTGCACTACGGCGAGGGCTGGCACTCGTGCTACTGGGCCGAGGATTCGTCTGCGCCGCCGTGCGATCTCGCGAGCGGCGTGGGCACCGGTGCGCCTTGCATCGAGTTCCCGGCGCATTGGGCGCTCTTCGTCTTCACGCCCGCGTTCCTCCAGGTCTCGAACGGCGTCGGGGGCGACGCGCGGGTGGACATCTATTGGACCGAGACGCACGTCCCGCTGGGGAACACGCCGTACGTCCAGCTCGGCGGCCCCCCCGTCACCTCGACGGGGAGCGGGTGCATCGTCGCCAACAGCCCGAGCTTCGTGCTCACGACGTTCGACGGGGTCCATCTGGAGCAGTGAGGCCATCCGAAGCACGGCGACCGCGGAGGTCAAGTCCTCTGCGGACCATGCGCGGCCGTGACGGTTCTGCTGACCTCGCCCGCGTTCCTCGACCACGACACGGGCGAGGGCCACCCCGAGTCGCCGGAGCGGCTGCGGTCCATCCTCCGCGGCCTCGACGCGCAGCCGTGGGCGAAGGAGCTGCGCCGCGCCGAGCCTCCCTTGCCGAAGGGCGAGGACCTGCTGGCGGTCCACGACGCGGCGATGATGGCGCGCAGCCGCGAGCTTTGCCAAGCCGGCGGCGGCGTCATCGACGGCGACACGGTCGTGAGCAAGGCCAGCTGGGAGGCGGCGGTCCTCGCGGCCGGCGCGGTCGTGGAGGGCGCGCGCCGCGTCGCGCGCGGGGACGAGCGCAGCGCGTACTGCGCGGTGCGCCCGCCGGGCCACCATGCGACGCGCGACAAGGCCATGGGCTTCTGCTTGTTGAACAACGTGGCGATCGCGGCGCGGCGCGTCCTCGACCTCAAGAGCGCGCGGCGGGTGGCGATCTTCGATCACGACGTGCACCACGGCAACGGCACGCAGGACCTCTTCTACGCGAGCCCCGACGTGCTCTACATGAGTGTGCACCAGTGGCCCCTGTACCCCGGCACGGGCCGCGTCGCCGAGGTCGGCGAGCGCGAGGGCGCGGGCTTCACGGTCAACCTGCCCGTCAAGGCCGGCACGGGCGACGACGCGTACGCGCGGCTGCTTGACGAGATCGTGCTCCCGGTCGCCGAGAGCTTTGCTCCGGACCTGTGGCTGGTCAGCGCGGGCTACGACAGCCACGCGCAGGACCTGTTGGGCTCGCTCGCGCTGACGAGCGACTTCTACGCCAGCATCCTGCGCAAGCTCGCCGAGGTGCAGCCGCGCATCGTCGTCGCGTTGGAGGGCGGCTACCACCTCGACGCCATCGCCCGCAGCGCCGCGAGCCAGGTCGGCTACCTGCTGGGCCACGACGTGCGCTGGGACGAGAAAGCACGCGGCGACGCCGACGTCGGGCCGCTGATCAAGGAGGCGAAGCGGGCCCTCGACCCGTACTGGACGCTGTGAACGCTTCACTCGGCCCGCAAGTGCTTCGCGCCGGCGCTGAGCGCGACGAGGGCGAACCCCAGCAAGCCCAGCGCCGCCAGCGCGAGGGGGAAGTGCCCCACGCCCGTGCCGAGGGCCGCTTGCCGCGTGAGGTCCACAGCGTAGGCCATGGGATTCACGGTCGCGAGCCCGCGCGCCCACGCCGGCAGGTTCGCGATCGGCACGAGCGCGCCGCTGAGGAAGAACATCGGCAGCGTGAGCGCCCCGATCGCGGCCGCGAAGCTCTGGGGGTTCTTGCCCTGCGTGGCCATCATCATGCCGAGGCCGGTGAAGCCCAGGGCCACGAGGCTCACGGCGGCCGCGATGCCGGCGATGCTGAGCGCGCCATAAGGAACGGGAGGCCCCTCGCCGAGCAGGGCCGGCACGCCGAGGATGATCAGCGCCTGCGCGGTCACGATGGTGCAGATGCCCAGCGCGCGGCCCACGATCACCTCCATGCGGCCGACGGGCGCGACGAGCACCTCCTTCAGGAAGCCCACCTGCTTGTCGGCCATGGTGCGCGTGCCGCTGCTCAGCGCGTAGAGCGACGCCATGAGGATCATGAGCCCCGGCGCCATGAACGTGAGGTAATCGAAGCCTTGGAAGCGAACGCCCACGCCGTCGCGGAACATCGTCCCGAACAGCACGAGCCAGACGAGGGGCGTCGCCAGCGTGCTCGCGATCAGCACCGGCGCCTTGGCGGCGCGCAGCAGCTCGAGCTTCCACAGCGTGATGGCGCCCCTCATGGCTGGTCCCTCAGCGCGTGGCCGGTGGTTGCGAGGAACACATCCTCCAAGGTGGGACGGCGGAGGTCCATGCTCTCCAGCGCGGCGCCCTGCTTCTCCACGAGGTGGAGCAGGGCCGGCAGCGCCCGCTCGGCGCGCTCGACGTGGACGCGCGCCTCCGCGCCCTGCCACTCGACGCGCCGCACGCCGGGCGCCTTGCCGAGCTTGGCCTTCAAGGCCTGCGCAGGCTGCCGCTCGAAGCGCAGCACGACCAGCTCCTGGCCGAGGCGGGCTTTCAGGTCCGCCGCCGCGCCGACCGCGACGATCTTCCCCCGATCCATGATCGCCACGCGCCGGGCGAGGCGGTCGGCCTCGTGCATGTCGTGGGTGGTGAGCAGGATGGCCATGTCGCTGGCCCGCTGCAGCTTCTCGAGCAGCGCCCACGCGTAGCGCCGGGCTTGCGGGTCCAAGCCGACGGTGGGCTCGTCGAGGAACAGCACCCTCGGCCGGTGGAGCACGGATCGCACGAGCTCCAGCCGTCGCCGCATGCCGCCGCTGAACTTCCACACGCTGTCGCCCTCGCGCTCGGCCAGCTCCGCTTCCTTCAGCAGCTCCTCGATGCGCGGCTCGGCCTCGCGGCGCGGGACGTTGTAGAGGTCCGCGTGCAGCCTCAGGTTCTGGCGGGCGGTGAGGCTGAGCTCGAGGCTGGGGCCCTGGAACACGACGCCGATGCGCCGCCGCACGTCGCCCGGCTCGGACGCGACGCTGTGGCCGGCGACCCACGCCTCGCCGCCGCTCGGCGCGAGCAGCGTGGTGAGCATGGCCACGGTGGTGGTCTTGCCCGCGCCGTTGGGGCCGAGCAGCGCCAGCGTCTCACCTTGGGCCACGTCGAGGTCGATGCCGTCCACCGCAGCGCGCGCCCCGAAGCTGCGACGCAGCCCTTGCACGCGGATGGCCATCTCAGGAGGCAAGCGTCAGGCCTCCTGCCCACAGGCTTGGCGTCGTGCCCTGCAAGTGCGTGCGCACATCGGCGCCGCAGCGCTTCACGCCCGCGAGCAGCCCCTGCAGCGTGCCGGCGATCGTCACGGGTCGGAGCGGGTGCGTCGCCTCGCCGCGCCGCACGGCGAAGGCGCTCGGTGCGACGACCGAGAACTCGCCCGTCGTGTGGTTCAGGCTCGCGAGGCCCATGATGCCCCAGCGCGCGACCACACCGCGGCCCATCTCGGCCACCAGGTCGTCGGCCGCGCCGCGGCCCGGCTCGACGCGCAGGCCCATGGGCAGCGCGGTGGGCGCTTGGCGGAAGCGCTCCTCGTCGCCGCGCAGACCGTGGCCGGTCCGCGGCATGTTCAGCTTCGCCGCGGACGCGTGGTCGAGCAGGTAGCCGCGCACGACGCCCCGGTCGAGCAGCGTGAGGTCACGCGCGGCCGTGCCCTCGTCGTCCCAGCGGGCCGCGCGGGGGCCGCCGCAGCCGGGGCCGTCGCGGATCGTCAGGGCGGCGCTGCCGACGGGCTCGCCGAGCTTGCCCGCGAGGACCGTGCGGCCCTGGGCGACGGTCGTGCCGGCGAGGGCGGTCATCACCATCTGCGTGAGCAGGGCCGCGGCCTCGGCGTCGAGCACGACATCCTCCACGCCCTTCGCCTGCTGGCGCGCGCCCAGCATCGCCTCGGCGCGCTCGCGCGCCTCCCTGCCCGCGCCCCGGACGCCGATCGCCGTGCGGCCCGCGCGCGTGCTGAGGCCCGTGCGCTCTTGCGCGCCGGCGCGCACGCGGCACTCCACCTCGAGCGAGGCGCGCACGCCCCGGTCCTGGACCTGCACGCCGCGGCTGCTCGCGACGGCGAAGCGCCAGCGGCTGCGCTGCAGGCTCGCGCGCGCGAACACCAGGGCACCCCTGCCGCCCGCGCCGCGCGCCTCGCGCACCAGCGCCGCGACGGCGCGCGCGGCGGCGTCGGGGGCCAAGGCGGCCAGCGCCGTGTCGTAGCGCGGCCCCGGCCCAGGGGTCTTGCGCGAAGGCTCGGGGAGCGACGCCTTGCCGGGCGGTAGCAGGCCCGCGAAGCGCGCCGCGCCCCCGGCGGCCCTGGCCGCGGCATCGGACGCGGCCGGCGCGGCGGCCATGAACGCCACCGCGCCGCCTTTCAGCGCGCGCACGCCCACGCCGGACGTGCGCGACTCCTTCGTGGACGCGCGACCGCCGAGCACGCTGGCCTGCAAGTCCGCAGCGTCCCAGACGTAGGCCTCGGCGTCCTCCGCGCCGGCCGCGAGGGCCTTGCGCACGGCGTCCTCGGCGAGCCCGAGCAAGCTCACGCGGCACGCCCCCAGCTCGCGCCCTCGCCGCCGAACAAGGCCCCCTTCACCAGCAGATGGGGGCCGCCGTAGGCCACGGGCAACGGCCACTGGCCGAACTTGCCACAGTTCACATGCGACCCGCCCAGGATCCGCAGCTCCTTGCCTGCCGCTTGGATGCCCCGCAGGAACTGGAGCACATGGCCCAGGATGGCCACGTCGCGCAACGGCTCCGCGACCTCGCCGCGCTCCACGCGGTAGGCCCGCACGACCGTGAACATGAAGTTGCCGTCGCTCCGCGCCTCGCCGCCCGTGGAACCGCACGCCAGGATGCCGTCGCGGAGCTCCTCCAGGAGTTCCTCGAGGGTCCGGTCGCCCGCGGCGACGTAGGTGTTGCGCATCCTGCAGATGGGCGCGAAGCGGTAGTCGAGGGCGCGCGCGTTCCCGGTGCCGCCCGCGGGCGCGCCCGCGTCCTGCGCAGCCGTGTCGCGATCGTGCAGGAACCCGGCCAGCTTGCCCCGGTCGAGGATGGTGACCTCGCGGCTCGGCGTGCCTTCGTCGTCGAAGGGCAGCGCGATCCCGCCGGCGCCCTGCGGGGGCAGGCCCGTGTCGCGGATCGTCGCGTGGCGCGAGCCGAGCCGGTCCCCGACCTTCCCGGCCAGCATGCTCCAGCCCGAGTTCACGAGGTCGCCCTCGGCAAGGTGGCCGAAGGACTCGTGCGCCAGGACGCCCGCGAGCAGCGGGTCGATGACGGCGCCCGCCCTCCCTGCAGGGGGGCGGCGCGCGTCGATTCGCTCCGCGGCCCAATGCGCGGCGCGCTCCGCGAGGGCTTCGGGGCTGTGGTCACCGGCGAAGTCGCGCAAGTCGACGCTGCCACCGTGGAAGTCGCGCCCTTTCGCGAGCCCCTGCGGGCTCTTGCTGACGACGTTGACATCCAGCGTCACCGCGCGCGGTTCCCATCGGGCGCGCGCGCCATCGGTGCGCAGCAGGAAGCGCTCGCCCAGGCGCTCGCGGTAGCTGGCCATGCTGGCGGCCACGTCCTTCCCCGCGTCGCGGCCGGCCGTGGTGGCGCGGCGGAGAACCTCGAGCTTCGCGTCGAGCTCGGGGTCGTCGTCCGCATCGGTCGCGCCGCGCGCGGCCGAGGGCGCCGCGAGGGCCCTGCGGACCCCGCGCGTGCGCGGCCGCGTGCCCGCCATGCGCGCAGCCTCGACCACGAGGCGCCGCAGCTCCGAGGGCGCAGGCCTCGTCGTGGAGGCGTAGCCCGACCTGCCGCGATGATGCACGCGCACCCCCAGGCCCGCGCCGACGACGGCCTTCGCCTCGTGCAGGGTGCCGTCCACCATGCTCAAGCTGCGGTCGAGGAACCGTTCGGCGCGCACCTCGGCCTCGAGGCCGGCGCGGTCCGCGAGGGCCGAGGCTCGCTCGGCGGCGTCGATCCACGCGGCGAAGTCGGCCACGGAACGGTCCCGTCCCGTAGGCGGGGGGCTGGCTCAAAGGGCTTGCGCTTGGGGCGCTCGCCCGGCTTGGATGGGTCCGGGGTCACGCGGGTGCGCCGGGCCGCACGAAAGGCTGGGCGCGGGCCCGCGGCGAGGCACGGGCCGCGCGCGACGTCGCCTAGGCCGGCAGGCCCAGGGACGTCAGGATGGCGTCGACCTCAGCAACCAGACCAGTGTACACAGATTCACCTCCCTGCGGTGCGCCGCTGCGGAGCGCCGCGCGCCGGGCACGCGCCAAGGTTGCCTTGAAGCATGTTTCACAAGGCTTGTAGCCGCCGCGGTCGCGAAGCCAACCTCTGCCTTACGAAGGCAGCCCGAGGGAAATGAGGATCTCGTCCAAGGGTCCGACGAGGCCGGTGAGCATGGGGTCACCTCCGCAGCGCTTGCGCAGAGCCACGGCAGGATAGGCGAGGAAAATGAAAAGGAGCACGGTGGCCGCCGAAGTGACGGCCGACCGGATGTTGCTGCCTCGCTTATGCGGGCAGACCCAGGGACGTCAGGATGGCGTCAACCTCAGCAACCAGACCAGTGTACACAGATTCACCTCCCT
>DASYRW010000135.1:0-8317 GCA_036003985.1 Thermoplasmatota archaeon | reverse complement strand
TCGACTTCCAGAAGATCCAGTACTACGCGCGCCCGAGCGAGAAGGGCAAGGGCGCGAAGACCTGGGAGGAAGTCCCCGACCAGATCAAGAAGACCTTCGACCGGCTCGGCATCCCCGAGGCGGAGCGCAAGTTCCTCGCTGGGGTGGGGGCGCAGTACGAGTCCGAGAACGTCTACCACCGCATCCGCGAGGACCTCGCGAAGAAGGGTGTGGTTTTTGCAGGCCCCGAGGACGGCCTGCGCGACTACCCCGACCTGTTCAGGAAGTACTTCGCCACGGTGATCCCGCCGGAGGACAACAAGTTCTCCGCGCTGAACAGCGCGGTGTGGAGCGGCGGCTCGTTCGTGTACGTCCCGCCGGGTGTCGAGGTGGACATGCCGCTGCAGGCGTACTTCCGCATCAACGCCGCCAACATCGGCCAGTTCGAGCGCACGCTCATCATCGCGGACAAGGGCGCGAAGGTCCACTACATCGAGGGCTGCACCGCTCCGGTGTACAGCACCGAGAGCCTGCACAGCGCGGTCGTCGAGGTCATCGCGCTCGACGACAGCAAGGTCCGGTACACGACGCTCCAGAACTGGAGCAACGACGTGTACAACCTGGTGACCAAGCGCGCGCACGCGCACAAGAACAGCACCGTCGAGTGGCTCGACGCCAACGTCGGCTCGCGACTCACCATGAAGTACCCGTCCGTGTACCTCGTCGGCGAGAACGCGAAGTGCGAGATCCTGAGCGTCGCGTTCGCCGGCAACGGCCAGCACCAGGACACGGGCGCCAAGGCTGTGCACCTCGCGCCGAACACGCAGAGCCGCATCACGTCCAAGTCGGTGAGCAAGGGCACAGGGCGGACGACGTATCGCGGCCTGCTCAAGGTCGCCAAGGGCGCGACCGGCGTGGTGAGCAACGTGCGCTGCGACGCGCTCATGCTGGACAACGCCGCGCGCAGCGACACCTACCCCTACATCGAGATCGACGAGGACGACACCGTCATCACGCACGAGGCCACCGTCGGCAAGGTCGGCGAGGCGGAGCTGTTCTACCTCATGTCCAGGGGCTTGACGGAGAACGACGCGATGAACCTCGTGGTCCTCGGGTTCCTGGAGATCTTCACCAAGGAACTGCCCATGGAGTACGCGGTGGAGTTCAACCGCCTGATCAAGCTCGAGATGGAAGGGGCTGTCGGGTGAGCGCCGTGGCCGCGACGACGCGCGAGCTGCAGGCGGCCACCGAGGAGGTGGTCCGCGCCACCAGCAAGGCCCTCGAGGAGCCCTCCTGGATGCTCGACGACCGCCTCGCGGCGCTCGCGCGCTACCGGGCTCTGCCCGTGGAGAGCAGCAAGCTCTTCACGCGCCACATCGAACCGGCGCGGGGCCTCGAGCTGCTGGAGCCGCGCGATGCCAGGCCCAAGCTGAGCGGCCCGAGCGGCAGGGCGACCTTCCAGGCCTTGGACGCGCGCGGGAAGCTGCCAGCCGGCCTCGACGCGGTCGCGCGCAACGACCTGCCCGGTTTCGCGCTCGACAAGTTCAGCAACCTGCCGCGCGCGCTGTTCACGGGCGGATCGGCCCTCCACGTGCAGCGCGACGCGACCTTCGTCGAGCCCTTCGTTGCCCGCTACGAGGCGCAGCCGGGCGCGGCCTTCGCGCGCACCTTGGTCGCGTTGGACGCGGGCGCGCGCGCGACGCTGCTGGTCGAGGTCGCGGGCCACGCGGGCGCGCCCGGCGCGCTGGGCCTGAGCCTCGAGGTCCTGCTCGGCGAGGGCGCCCAGCTGCATCTCCTGGGCGTGGGCACCGCGGCGGGCGAGCACACCACGCTGCTCACCACCCAAGCGCGCACCGGCGACGACGCGACGCTGGACGCGCACTTCGCGCACACCGGCGGAGCCCTCACGCGCGCCCGCACGGACATCCTGCTGCACGGCCGCGGCTCGCGCGTGCGCTTCGGCGAGGTCGTGTTCGGCCGCGCGAAGCAGCGGTTCGACCTCACCACGAACATCGTGCACCACGGCGTCGAGACCACGAGCGACGCGCTGTCCAAGGCGGCGCTCAAGGACGCCGCGCGCGCGAACCTCAAGGGCGTCATCACGTTGCTCCAGGAAGGCAAGGACAGCGACTCCTACCTGCAGCAGCACGCCATGCTGTTGAGCAAGGAGGCGCGCTGCATCGCCATCCCGAGCCTCGAGATCGTGAACCGCGAGATCAAGCGCGCCAAGCACGCCGCCACCGTCGCGCAGGTGAGCGAGGACCAGATCTACTACTTGCAGACGCGCGGCCTCAGCGAGGACGAGGCCCGCAAGACCATCGTGCTCGGCTTCCTCGGCCCGCTGCTCGACCGGCTGGGCGAGGCCCGCGCCGAAGCGCTCCGCTCCCAGATCGAGGCGACCTGGGCATGAAGCTCGCCGTCTGCGACGTGGACGAGCTTCCGCCCGGCACCATGCGCGGCGCGCTCGCCGACCCGAGCGACCCCGACACGCGCGTCGTCGTCGCGAACGTGGGCGGCGAGCTGCGCGCCTTCAGCGGCGTGTGCACGCACGCCTACGCCGAGCTGGACCAGGGCTTCCTCCGCGACGGCCGCGTCATGTGCCCGCTGCACTTCAGCGAGTTCGACAGCGCGACCGGGGAACCGCTCAGCCCGCCGGCCGTGGACCCGATCCCCTGCTACCCTGTGGCGGTCGAAGACGGGCGCGTGGTCGTCGACATTCCGGGGATGCGAACCCAAAGCCCAAATAGCGCGGCGGGGGATGGTTGACCGTGACGGACCGCGTCGTGACGAAGGCCAGGTGGCTGGAGATCAAGAAGGACTTCCCCACCCTGGAGCGCGTCGTCAACGGCAAGCCCCTCTGCTACCTCGACAGCGCCGCGACGAGCCAGAAGCCCCGCGCGGTCACCGACGCGATGGTGCGCTACTACACCGAGTACACAGCCAACGTCCACAGGGCCGTGTACGAGATGAGCGCCCAGGCCACCGACGCCTTCGAGGGCGCGCGGGAGAAGGTGCGCGCGCTCATCAACGCGTCCTCGACGAAGGAGATCGTGTGGACCAAGGGCGCCACCGAGGCGATCAACCTCCTGCGCTACACGCTGCCCCTCAAGGAAGGCGACAAGGTCCTCGCGACCCTGATGGAGCACCACAGCAACTTCGTCCCTTGGCAGCAGCTGGCCAAGCGCGGCGTCGAGGTGGACTACGTCGGCCTCACGCCCGACGGCCGGCTCGACATGGCCGACTTCGAGCGCAAGCTCACGCCCAACACGAAGCTCGTCGCGGTCAGCCACCAGAGCAACGTGCTCGGCACGGTCAACCCCGTGCGCGCCATGGCGGACAAGGCCCACGGGGTCGGCGCGCTCGTGCTGGTCGATGCGGCGCAGAGCGTGCCGCACATGCCCGTGGATGTGCAAGCCCTGGACGCGGACTTCCTGGCGATCAGCGGCCACAAGATGCTCGGTCCCACCGGCATCGGCGTGCTCTATGGCAAGGAGCAGCTCTTCGAGGCCCTCGAGCCCTTCCACTACGGCGGCGACATGATCAAGGAGGTCAAGATCGAATCCTCGCGCTGGAACGACCTCCCGCACAAGTTCGAGGCCGGCACGCAGCCCATCGCGGAAGCCATTGGCTTGGGCGCGGCGGTCGATTACCTGCAGGGCATCGGGCTCAGCAACGTGCGCAAGCACGGGCAGGAGATCACCGCCCATGCGCTCGACCGCTTGGGCAAGGATCCTTCCCTGACCCTCTTCGGCCCGCACGACCTCGACGAGCGCGGCCCCGTCGTCAGCTTCACGATGAGGAAGGTCCACGCGCACGACATCGCCTCGATCCTGGACCACGAGGGCCTCGCGGTGCGCAGCGGGCACCATTGCGCGCAGCCCCTCATGGACCACCTCGGGGTCGCGGCGACGACGCGCGCGTCCTTCTACGTGTACAACAGCGAGGAGGACGTGGACCGCCTCGTCGAGGCCCTCGCGAAGGTGAAGAAGGTCTTCGGCGTTTGACGGGCGGCCGGCCGCCGGAGGGCCGCAAAGCCTTAAGGCCCAGCGTGGCCAATGCCGGCCGATCCGCGTGGTCTACGACATGTACCAGGAGAACATCCTGGACCACTACCAGAACCCGCGCAACCTGGGCAAGCTCGAGCCCGCGGACCTCGCCGCGCGGGAGAACAACCCGCTCTGCGGCGACACGATCGAGCTGTTCCTCAAGCTCGGCCCCGACCAACGCGTCGCGGACGTGAAGTTCCAGGGCCAGGGCTGCGCCATCTCGCAGTCGGCCATCTCGATGCTCACCGAGGAGCTGAAGGGCAAGCACGTGAAGGAGCTGGAGCCCCTCGCCACGAAGGACCACATCTTCCAGCTCCTGGGCGTGCCCATCTCCCACGCGCGGATCAAGTGCGCGCTCCTGAGCATGGACGTGCTGCTGCTCGCCATCAAGGACTGGCAGTCGAAGCACCGCTAGACGCGCTTCAGGAACGCGTCGCGGCACGTGCTGCTGCACAGGTAGTGCTTCTTGCCGGCGCGCTCGACGACGAACGCGCCGAGGGCCTCGGCCTGCTCCTCGGGGAACGCCATGCCGCAGACGGGGTCGCGGACGTCGGCCATGCTAGAGCCGGTCCCGGATGTCGCGCAACAGTTCGATCACACGGTCAAGCTTCTCGCCGTGCTCGCGCTGCATGCGGTTGTTCTCCACCATCATCTCGTTGCCCGCGTGCACGGAAAGGGCGATGCTCGCCACCTGCGGTTTCGTGGAACTGTACACGATCGCGATCGCGACGAAGAGGATGCTCAGGATCAGGCCTGCCCCGGTGGCCCAGAGTCCGAAGCCGTTCCACCATCCGAGCCGTTCGCCGACCTGGGCCACGACGACCATGGCCACGCCGACGAGGAACATCAGCGCGAGGTTCCGCAGGACGCGGTCCATGCGCAGGTTTAGGCTCAGGGCGACCATGAACATTCCGGACCACGGCACGCGCTTGCCGACGATGCCGTTTTTCCCAACCGAACCGAACGCCGAAAGCTTTCAGTCCGTAGTTTCAGTCCCGCCGCTCGCTTGTTCTTGTGCCTGAACAAGGCCAACCCTCATGCTGCCCGCGCGCCTTGCGCGCCCATGCGCCTGCGCTGCGCCGCCTGCGGCCGCGAGCACCCCGAAGCGGCCGACCTCTGCCCCTGCGGCGGCCCGCTCGACCTGGAGGGCTTCGAGCCCGAGCTGACGCGCAAGCTCTTCGAGGGCCGCGGGCTGTGGCGGTTCCTGCCCGCGCTGCCCCTGGCCGGCGCGCAGCCCCTGCGGCTCGGCGAGGGCGGCACGCCCCTCGTGCATGTGCCTGAGCTGGGCGCGCGGTTCAAGTGCGAGTACCTGCAGACCACCGGCAGCTTCAAGGACCGCGGCGCGGCGGTGCTGCTCACGAAGGCCAAGGCGCTCGGCGCGCGGCGCGTGGTGGAGGACAGCAGCGGCAACGCGGGCGCCGCCATCGCTGCCTATGCGGCGCGCGCCTCCCTGCCGGCCGACATCTTCGTCCCGGAGTGGGCCGTCGAGGCGAAGCTGCGCGCGATGCAAGCGCTGGGCGCGACGATCCATAAGATCCCCGGCCCGCGGCGCGGCGTCACCGACGCCGCCGTGCGGTTCTGTCGCGAGCAGGGCGCGTACTTCGCGAGCCACGTCTATCCGCCGTGGTTCCTGCAGGGCACGAAGACCATGGCCTACGAGCTCGCCGAGGACGCGGGGTTCCGCGGCCCCGACGCGGTCGTTGCGCCCGCCGCGATGGGCACGGTGCTCATCGGCTTGCGCAAGGGCTTCGCGGAGCTGCAGCGCGCCGGCTTGATCCAAAGCGTCCCGCGCCTCTACGCCGCGCAGGCCAGCGGCTTCACGCCGCTCGTGCGCGCGCTCCACGGCGGGCTCGGCCAAGAGGAGGAGAACCGCCTCGCCGATGGGCTGCTCATCGCCGAGCCCCCGCGGCTCGCGCAGATGGTCGAGGCCGTGCAGGCCACGGGCGGCGACGCGGCCAGCGTCGCCAAGGCCGACACGGAGCGCGCCATGGCCGCGCTCCACCGCCGCGGGCTGTTGGTCGAGCCGAGCAGCGCCACCGCCCTTGCTGCGCTCGAGCGGTTCCGCGCCGCTGGCGCGGTCGGCCCGCGCGACGACGTCGCGGTCGTGCTCACGGGCCGCTTCAAGTGATCAGGGCCTTCGCGGGTCGGCGCGCGCAGCCGGCGCGGCGGCCGGCTCCGGCGCGGGCTCCTCGGGCTCCATCGGCGGCGCGGGCGGCAGCGTGAACAGCATGGTGGTGCCGCGGCCCTTGCCCTCGCTCTCGCACCAGATCCGGCCGCCGTGGCCCTCGACGATGCCCTTGCAGATGAACAAGCCGAGGCCGGTGCCGCCCTCGGTGCGCGGGACGCCGGGCTCCGCCTGCGAGAACGGCTGGAAGAGCCGGGGCACCACCGCGGGGTCGATGCCCGCGCCGGTGTCGTGCACCGACAGCCGCACGAGCTCGCCGTCGTGGCGCGCGCGGATCGTGACGTGGCCCTGCGCGGGCGTGAACTGGATCGCGTTCTCGACGAGGTTCATCAGCACCTGGGTGACGCGGTCCTCGTCCACCATGAGGTCGAGGTCGGGCGCGACGTCGAGCGTCGCTTCGAGGGTCACGGCCTTGTGGCGCGCCTCGCCCTGCATCGTGCCCACCACCGCCGCGACCATCTCGGTCAGCCGCACGCGCCGCGGGACGAGGCGAAGCTGCCCGGCCTGCATGCGGCTCGCCTCGAGCAGGTCGCGGATGAGCCGGTTGAGACGATCCACGTTGCGGCCGATCATCTGCAAGCCGCGGCGCTGCTCCTCGGTCAGCGGGCCGCGCTTGCCCGCCTGGATGATGTGCAGCTCGGTCCGGATGGGCGTCATCGGCGTGCGCAGCTCGTGGCTGGCGATGTTGATGAAGCGATTCTTGACCGCGTCCATCTCCTTGAGCCGCACGACGCTCTCCTCGAGGGCCTGCGTCTTCTCGCGCAGGCGCCCCATCATGTGCGCGTAGCTGCCAGCCAGCGCGCCGACCTCGTCGTCCGTCACGAGGTTGGCCTGGCCGCCGGTGCCGTCGTCGCGCGCGCGGCGCATCGCCTCGGTCAGCTCGCGGATGGGCCGCGTGATGGCGCGTGCGCCGGTGAGGGTCAGCGTCGCCGCCAGGCCGAGGCCCAGGGCGGTCACCGCGAGCATCGCCGAGGTCATGTCGTTGAGCTGGCCCGCGAAGTCGTCGCGGTACGTCACGACCACGACGTGGTCCGATGTGCCGGGCACCTGCGTGAAGGCCACGAGCCGCACCACGTCCACGCGGTCGATGAAGCGGCCTTGGCCGCCGCCGACGATGGCGCCGCGCTCCACGGGGCCCCAGCCCTCGTCGGCCAGCGTCGCGGCGTCGCGCGGATGGTCGCTCAGCAGCGTGCCGCCGGCATCGACCAGGAACGTGTAGCCGCGCGCGCCCAGCTTGACCGCATCGAGGCGCGCCTGGAAGTCGCGCTCGCCGAGGTGGAGGGCCGCTTCGACCGCCGCTGGAAGGGTGGTCTCGCCCATGCGCGCCTGCAACTGGTCCTCGAGGAGCAGCTGGCCCTTCGCGTACGCGATCAGCCACAGCAGCGCGAGGCTCAGGCCGACGATGGTGATGCTCGTGATGACGACCTTGCGATAGATGCTCGTGAGGGGCTTGGGCGCGGGCGCGTAGCCGTGGCGCAGCACGAAGAGGCGCCGCACCGGCTCGAGGTAATGCACGAGCGCCAAGTAGGACGCGAGGCTGAACAACAGGCCGAGGGGCAGGCCGAGGGGCACGGCCTTGAGGACCTCGTCGATGGGCGAGTGGGCCGTGTACCAGTTGAGCAGCGTGCCCACCATGTACGCGCCGATGCTGGCGGGCGTGAAGTACCACACGATGCGGTGAGGATATCGCAGCAGGCGCGCCGCGCTCGCGGCCGGGTCGGCCAGCGCCTCGCCGCGCAACATGGCTTCGTAGTCCCGCACGATGGGCCGCAGCAGGAGCAGCGGGATGATGACCGCGAGGGGCACGCCGATGGCCGGCAGCTCCCACAGGTAGCTGAAGATCGTCGCGTCGGCCTGGGCCTGGTTCTGCAGGGTGTAAGCGAAGCTGAACTGGAGCCCGATGCCCCAGTAGATCAGGATCATCAGCGCGAACAGCGTGACGCCGACGCGCCACTTGAGGCGCCGGCCCTCGGTTGCACCGCGTGGGCCCTGCGCCGGCGCCATGCGCGCGACCTCAGGCGCCCTGCTCGACGCGCTTCCTCAAGGCTTCGAGGGCTCGGGCGAAGGCCTGCTCGCGCAGCTCGCGGGCGCGCTTCTCCTCCAGCAG
>DASYRW010000134.1:0-4878 GCA_036003985.1 Thermoplasmatota archaeon | reverse complement strand
GGCCCACTGCTCCGCGCCGGTCGACGCATCGTACACAACTACGAACCAGCTCACCCAGATGCGACAAGCGTTGCAGTGGGAACTCAAGCCCACCACGGCGATGCTTGCGCCATCGGGGCTGAGCGCGAGGCCGAAGGGCTGCTCGTCCGCGGGCAGCGCCTGGGCGTACGACGCCGACCACAGCAGCGCGCCCGTCGCGGCGTCGTGCGCGGCGGTCCTGACGTCGAAGGTCGCCCCAGGTTCCTGGGTCTCGCCCGTGGCGAACACGCGCCCGTCGCGGGCCTCGAGACGCAGGCGCCAGATGTCATCGCCGGGGAAATCCCCGCGGCGCGACCACGCTTCGCATGGGAGCGTGCCCTGGCCCGCGGGGCATGGCGGCGGCAAGACGCTGGCCGCGGGCAGCGCGAGCAGCGAGACGACGAGCGCGACGGCGGCCAGACCCTGGACCATCCTGCGGCCCCCGACAACGAGGGGCGAGCGGGCCCTTGAACCTTGCCGGGCGGCGAGGCCTTCCGAGCCTCGAGCCCGCGCTCGGATGGCTCCTTCCCCGCGCGTCGTCGGGGCGGTCGTCCAGGTCGAAGAGCCCGCCCGCCGCCTTCCCCGCGCAGGCAGACCATGCCGGGCGGGGCGGGGAGCGGCGGCGGTAGGACCTCAAGATTCAGGTGTGCGTGGCCGTTCGAGTCCTGGTGGATCCGCGCGCGGAGGTCAAGCGACGGCTCTGGCACGCGATGAACCCTCCGAGGAAGAGGTCCTGGAACGGGCACGCTTGGCTCGCAAGCGATGGAAGGAGGCCATCGAGTCCGGTGAGATCAGGACCGTCCCAGGCGGCTACGGTTGGGAGCCCAAGCCCAAGCCGTGACGCTCAGGCCTTCCCCCTCGCCTTCGCCTTCGCCGGCATCACCAGCGGGCACTCCTCCGGCACGGCCGTGAGCAGGTGCTGGTACTCCATCAGCTTCCCGCGCACGCTCTGCTGGAAGCGCTCCTTCACGGCCTTCACGATGGGGCCGAGCTCGCCGTTGCCCACCGGGACGTGATCGACGCGCCCGATGGCCGTGATCTCCGCGCCCGTGCCGCAGAAGAACGCCTCGTCGGCTCCATAGAGCTCCGCGCGCGCGAGGGCGCGCTCCTCCACGGGGATGCCCAGGTCGTGCGCGAGGCGCATGACATGAGCGCGCGTGACGCCGTCGAGGATGTCGTCGCTGTGGCGCGGCGTGCGCAGCTTGCCATCCTTGGCGAGGAAGAGGTTCGCGCCGGTGCCCTCGCTCACGTAGCCCCGGCCGTTGAGCATGATGGCGTCGTCGAAGCCCGCGTCGCGCGCCTCCTTGGCCGCCAAGTAGGAGTTGACGTAGCCGCCGTTGACCTTCGCCATGGGCGGGATGACGTTGCCGCCGATCCTGACCCAGGTGCTGACCTTCACGTCGAGCAGCGGCTTCGTGAAGTAGGTGCCCATGGGCACGGCGAGGATGAGCGTGCGCTGCTTCTGGGTCTTGGGGTAGATGCCGATGCCGCCTTCGCCGTAGAACACCACCGGGCGCAGGTACACGTCGCTGGTGAACTGGTTGCAGGCCAGGAGGTTGAGCTGCCACTCGCGCCACGTGCGCCAGTCGGGCGTCTCGGTGAAGCCGAGCATGCGCGCGTTGCGCTCGATGCGCTTGCTGTGAGCGTCGAGCTCGAAGATGGCGAGCCGGCGCTGGTCGTTCATGTAGGCGCGCACGCCCTCGAACACCGCGGTGCCGTACAGGAACGCGTGCGTCGTTACGTGGATCGTCGCCTCGTCCCAGGGCACGAGCTGGCCGTCCATCAGCACCAGCGGCTTCGTCTCGGCGGAGCGCGGCGACGGGCTCATCGGAACCCAGACCGGCGGAGGGGTCATGAATGTTTTACCGGGGCCATCGTCCCATCCCGCAGAATCGTGCACCATGTCGTCACCTAGCCGGACGGCGCGGGGAAGCTCTGCCGGAACGTGAACGCGTCCGGGGTCGGCCCGCGCTCCGCGAGCACGGCGAGCCGCGCCTTGCTTTCGTCGAGCGTGGGCAGCGCGCCGGCGGGCAGCCACCACATCGCGAGGGTCGGGCCTTGCGCGGGCTCGAACCACCGCCGCCGCGCGCGCAGCAGCTCCGCATGGCTGGAGCGGTACGCGAAGTCGCGGAGGGCCTCGACGCTCGCCCACACCGAGAGGTTCACGAGCATCCGCGGGTCGTCGGAGGCCTGCACGTAGGTCGAACTCTGGCCGCCCGGCGCCGTGAACCGCCACACGAAGCCGGGGCTGGCCTCGGCGAGCTTGTTGATCTCGTCCAGCCGCGCGATGAAGTCCGCGAGGCGCGGGTCGTCGAGCGGCGCGATGGCGCGCGCGATGTTGAACTGGGCGAGGTGGTGCGCCACGCGGCCCGATCGCGCCATGGGGCTTTGGCCTTTCACCCGTCACGCGCCGGCCAAGCTGACGGTGCCGACCCAGAAGGCGTAGAAGTCCTCGCACGGGTTCTGGCCGAGGCTGCAGATGCGCCAGCGCGTGGTCGCCGGGCCTGGCAAGGCGACCGCGTCGACGCAGAGCTTGCTCGCGTCGGCAGGGAGCACGCTCGCCAAGCAGCCGCCAGCCGCGGGGCTCCACGCGCCCTGGTACGCGCTGTAGAGGATCGGCGAGCAGCCGTCCGCGGGGCTGCGGAACATCGTCAGCAGGAAGGTCCACGACGCGCCGTCCAGCGACGCGCCGGCCATGATGATGTCCACCGTCGGGTCACAGAAGGAGAAGGTCGCGCCCTGCCCGGTGCCCGCGACCGCCGTGGCCGCTGCCGCAGGGCTCGCGGTCGCGAGGCAGGTCAGCAGGGCCGCGGCGAAAGCCGGCGCGGAAGGTCCGAGGCGCGTCATGCGCGCACGAGCCCGCCCGCGGGATTTCAACCTTGCCTCCAGAGGCTGCGCGCGGGCCCTCGGCGAAGCGCGCGGAGCGGCACGTTCATGCGAGCCCCGGCGCGTGCGCGTCCATGGGCCTCGAGGACGTGCTGCAACCGGCGGGCCTGCTGAACCTGATCACGCTGCTCGTCGCGGGCGGGCTGTGGTGGACGAAGCGGCCGCAAGGGGCCCTGGGGCTCGTGCTCCTGTTCATCCTCGCGGGGACGGGCTTCCACTTCCTCACCGACCTCACCTTCGACCTCGGCACGGACGGCGAGCACCTGCTCATGCACGTGGTCGTGCTGGCGAGCGCCCTGGCCGTGCTGGCAGCCTGAGCGCAAAGGTTCTTGGCTGCCAAGGGAGTGGGAGGGCGATGGGCGAGGCCCTCGTCGAGGTCCGCGACGTCGCGCTCGCGGGCGCGCTGCACGGCGTGCGCCTCGAGGTGCAGCGCGGCGAAGCCCTCGCGCTGCTCGGCCCCCACGGGGCCGGCAAGACCGCGTTCCTGGCTTGCCTGGTGGGCCTCGCGACCCCCGAGCGCGGCGAGGTGCGCGTGCTCGGCCTCGACCCTGTCCGCGAGGGCCGCGCGGTGCGCGGCAAGGTGGGCTTCGCGCCCGCTCATGGCTTGGGCCTCAGGCCAAGGCTCACCGCGCGCCAGCAGCTCCTCCACACCGGAGCGGTCCACGGCTTGGAGCGCGTGCGCGCCATGGACCGCGCCGATGCGCTGCTGCGCGAGTGGGGCCTCGAGGGTGAAGCGCATGCGCGCATCGCCGGCTTCGACCGCGGCGCGCGCCAGCAACTGCAGCTAGCCTGTGCGCTCATGCCCGACCCCGACTTGCTCTTGCTGGACGAGCCCACGCTCGGGCTCGAGCCGAACGCGGCGCGGCGCGTCCATGGTGCGCTGCGCGACCTGTCGCGGCGCGGGCGCACGCTGCTCGTGGCGACGCACAAGCCCGCGGAGGCCGACGACCTGTGCCAGCGCGTGGTGGTGCTCCGCGGCGGCAAGGTCTTGGCCGACGACACGCCCACCGGCCTGCGCCGCGCCGCGCGCGACCTGGCGTTCGTCGAGATCCGCGGCACGGGCCTGACCGACGCGCATGCCGCGGCGCTGCGCGCGCTGGAGGGCGTCGAGGCCGTCGCCTTCGAGGACGGCGAGGCGCTCCAAGTGCTGCGCGCGCAGGGGCGCGACGGCCACGTGCTCGCGCCGCGCCTGCTCGCGGCCCTGGAGGGCGCGCGCGTGATCGACCTGCGCATCCGCGAGCCCACCCTCGAGGACGCGTACTTGCGGGTGGTGGGCGCGTGACCGCGCCGAAGCTGCCGCGCGCGCTCGTCCCGCAGCCAACTCCGGCAGGCGCGGCCGGCCCCGAGGTCGAGCGCGCCCCCACGGCCAGCGTGCCGTTCCCGCGCGCCACCCCCGAGGCGCGCGCCGTCGCGGCGTTCGCGGAAGGGCTCTGGCTGGCAGCGCGCGAGCGCAAGGCGTCGCCGCGGCAGCTCGCGGCCATGGTGGTCGCGCCGGTGCTCCTCGCCGCGGCTGCCGCGCTGGTGCTGCGCGGCGCGCTCGACGGCGAGCGCGCGCTGGCGGCGAGCCTGGGCGCCGGCGCGCTGGGCGTGCTCGCGCCCCTCGCGGCCGGCGGCAACGCGCGCGCGCCGGGCGCGCTCGCGGCGCTGCTCGCGACCCCCGTGGACGCGCGGTTGGTCTGGTTGGGCCGCGCGGCGGCGGAGGGCGGGCTCGCAGCGCTCCTGTTGGCCCCCGCGGTCCTGGTCGCCGCGCTGCTCCTCGGCTTGCCCGCGCCCGCGCAGCCGGCCCTCGCCGCGCTGGCCTTGGTCTTGGCCCTGCCCGCCGCGGCCGCGATGGGCCTGCTCGCGGGCTGCGTGTTCGTGCTGATCCTCGGGCCCCTCGCCGACGGCCGGCTCGGCGACGCAGTGCTCGCGGCGACGAGCCTGCTGCTGCCCCTCGCAGCGGCCCCGCAAGCAGCGAAGCCCCTTGCGCCGATG
>DASYRW010000133.1:0-17185 GCA_036003985.1 Thermoplasmatota archaeon | reverse complement strand
CCGAAGGTGAGCATGAACGCGCGCCGCCCCATGGGGTCCATCTTCTCCATCTTCGGGAAGAACACGACGTTCATCATCACGATGGCCCCCACCCACAGGACGCCGAAGAGGATGTGCAGGTACCGCACCGCGACGTAGACGAGGTCTGCCAAGCCCACACCCGGCGTCGCAACGGGGCCCGGGACGTTGAACCTTTCTTTGTCGTTCGCCTCCCCGCCGGGCGCCCGTCTGGTGGAAGGAGGCGCGCGTGGCGGCCCGCAACCTTCTTGGCCGCGCGGCCCATCGCCGCGCGTGGCCTCGCAGCGGCTGGCCGTCGCCACGGTGCTCGTCGGCTCCTTCCTCGCCACGCTCAACATCGCGTCCGTCAGCATCGCGCTGCCCACGCTCACCGACGAGTTCGGCGTCGGCGTCGACGGCGGTAAGCTCGTGGTCGTGGGGTACGTCGCGACGGTCACGCTGCTGCTCATCCCCTTCGGGCGACTCGGCGACATGCTCGGCCGGCGGCGCTTCTACGCGGCCGGCTTCCTCCTCTTCGCGGTCGGCGCGACCCTGTGCAGCGTCGCGTCGGGGCTCTGGCAGCTCGTGGCCTTCCGTGTGCTGCAAGCCTTCGGCGCGGCGATGCTGATCGCGCAAGGCAGCGCCCTCATCGCGGCGGTGGTCCCAGCGGGCCAGCGCGGCCAAGCCTTGGGCTGGCAGGTCGTGGCGGTCGCGCTGGGCTCGACGTCCGGCAACGTCCTGGGCGGCTTCCTCACCGACGCGCTCGGCTGGCGCAGCGTGTTCTGGACCAACGCGCCCGTTGCGGCCCTCGGGGTCGTGCTGGCGCTGCGCGTGCTGCCGCGCGGCCTGCGCACGCCGGGCTCCTTCGACGCGCGCGGCGCGGCGCTGCTCATGCTCGCCATCGGGCTCGTGGTCGCAGCGGCGAACGTCGCCACGCCCTCGGCGCCGTGGCTGGGCTTGCCGCCGCTCGCCGCGGCCACCGTGGTCCTCGCCCTCTTCGTCCGCCAGCAGGCGCGGTCCGCGGGCCCGCTCCTGGCGGCGCCGCTGCGCCGCAGCCGCGTGTTCCTCGGCGGCATCTTCGCGGCGCTCTTCGGCTTCACCGCCTCGGTGAGCGGCACGTTCCTCGCGCCCTTCCTGCTGCAGAAGGCCATGGGCCTGCCGCCGCGGCTCGCGGGGCTCGCGATGCTCGCGTACCCGGTCAGCGTCAGCCTGTGCTCGCCCCTGAGCGGCCGGCTCAGCGACCGGATCGGGGGCCGCGTGCCCGCAACAGCTGGACTGCTCGCCATCGCCCTGGGGTTGGTGGCGCTCGGCTTCCTGCGGCCTGACTCGCCGGTGTGGCTCGCGTCGCTCTTCCTCGCGATCCTCGGCGTCGGCATCGGGCTCTTCGCGTCGCCGAACAACAACGCGGTGTTCCACGCCGCGCCGCGCGAGCACCTCGGCGTGGCGAACGGCATGCTGGGCACGATGCGCAACCTCGGCGTGACGCTGGGCGCGAGCCTCGCGAGCCTCGTGTTCGTGCTGAGCGCGCCAGGGCACGTGCAGCCAGCCGACCCAGATGCCTTCGTCGCCGCGATGCGCCCGGCGCTGTGGCTCGGGGCGGGGTTCGCCGTGGTGGCCGCACTCCTGTCGCTCGCGCGCGGGGCGCATCGGGCGACGGAGACGGAGCCGCTGTCCGCATCAGAGACGACGTAATGTTGTTATGTTCTAGTACGTGAACTAGGGGACGCCCTTTGTTCTCGTGCGTGAGCTGGCGGCCAGCGCCCCGGCAACCGTTCGTCGCAATTGGCAAAATCGGCTTGACCTGGCCGCGCATCCCCGGCCGCGAAGTTCATGGCCTCGCGCGTCCTCACCATCCACGTGGACCTCGACCAGCTGCAGCGCATCACCACCATCGGAGCCGTGATCAGCTGGGCCCTCGCAGGCGTCTTCGCCGCGGGTGAGCTGCTCGGCTGGTGGCATGATGCCGGCGAGCTCGGGATCGTGGTCTCGATCGTGACCGCCGTCCCGTTGACCGTCCTCACCCTGCTGCTCAGCGCCACGAAGGGTCAGGCGCGCGCGCTCGTCCTGGGCGTCGCCGCAGGCAACCAGATGATGCGGGACGGCAACCGCAAGCTGGACGAGGCCAACCGCAAGCTGGACGAGTCGAACCGCCAACACGACGAGACGAACCGGAAGCTGGACGCCATCGCGGTCCTCCTCACCAACATCCGTGACCGCCTCGGCGCCGGGGCGCCCTAGCAGAACGTTTTTGCTCCACCGTGGCGTCGCGTGCGCGTGCCCGCGCCCCTCGCCGACGCCGATCGGCAATTCCTCGGCGAACTCGCGGCAGGCTTCGCGACCCGCGACCGCACGCTGCTCGACTGCCTGCACGCCATCCAGGGCAAGTGGGGGTTCCTACCCCGCGCCGCGCTGGAGGAGTTCGGCTTCGAGGCGCGGCTGGCGCGGGAGCAGGTGCACAGCGCGGCGACCTTCTACACAGGCTTCCGCTACGAGCCGCCGCCCGAGGTCGAGATCCGCGTGTGCGACACGCTCACGTGCCATCTCGCGGGCGCGGAGCGCGTGCTCGTGCAGGCGCGCGGGCTGGCCGACGCCTACGGCGCCGGCCGGTGGGAAGCCGGGCCCGCGCCGTGCCTCGGCCTGTGCGAGCAGGCGCCGGCGATGCTCGTGAACGGCGCCGCCTGCTCGGCGCGTGCCGGCGTTGAGCCCGCGATCGCGGCCGCGCGGATGGGAGCGGCGCGTCCGTCGCTCCCGCGCCTCGCAGCCTACCGCGCCGAGGGCGGCTACGCGCTGCTCGACCGCGCCGCGCGCGAGCCCGCGTGGGCCACCCAGGAGCTGAAGGCGAGCGGCCTCCGAGGCATGGGTGGCGCGGGCTTCCCGGCCGGCAGCAAGTGGGAGTTCGTGCAGCGCGCGAAGGGCGCGCCGAAGTACGTGGTGCTCAACGCGGACGAGGGCGAACCGGGCACGTTCAAGGACCGATGGCTCCTCGAAACGCGACCGCACGCGGTCCTCGACGGCATGCTGCTGGCCATGGCGGGCGTGGGGGCCGAGCGCGGGGTGATCTACCTGCGCGAGGAGTACGGCGCCGCCGGCGCCGCGCTTCGGTCCGCGATGGCCGAGATCCAAGAGGCCGGGCTCGTGGGCAAGCCCTGGCCGAATGGCGTCACGCCAGCGCTGCAGCTCGTCGTGGGCGCCGGGAGCTACGTGTGCGGCGAGGAGACCGCGATGCTGGAGAGCATCGAGGGCAAGCGTGGCGAGCCGCGCCTCAAGCCGCCGTATCCTGCCCAAGTCGGCCTGTGGGGCAAGCCAACCCTGATCCACAACGTCGAGACCCTCGCGTGGGTGCCGCGCATCCTCGCGCAGGGCAGCGCTTGGTGGCGCGCGCAGGGCAGGGAGGGCAGCCCGGGACGCAAGCTGCTCAGCGTGAGCGGCCACGTGAACGAGCCCGGCGTCGTGGACGTGCCCCTCGGCGTGACGTTCCGCGAACTGTTCGAGGAGCACGCCGGCGGCTTCCCGCGCGGCGCGCCGCCGAAGGCCTTCGTGCCGGGAGGGCTCGCGTCGGGGCTGCTGCCCTGGAGCAAGGCCGATGTGCGCGTGGACTTCGACGCGCTCGCGAAGGAGGGCTCGATGCTCGGCAGCGGGGGCGTGGTGGCGATCCCCCCAGGCACGTGCCTCGTCGAGCTCGCGGAGAACGGGCTGGCCTTCTTCGCGCACGAGTCGTGCGGCAAGTGCACGCCCTGCCGCGCCGGCACCGAGAAGCTCCTCCACACCTGCCGCGCGCTGCGCGCCGGACGGGCGTCGCGGGAGCAGGTCGCGCTCATGGGCGAGCTGAGCGACGCGATGGCCGCGGCGAGCATCTGCGGCCTCGGCCAGACCGCCATGAACCCCTTCCTGCACGGGCTGCGCTTCTTCCGCGAGGAGTTCGAGGCGCACCTGGAGGGCCGCTGCCCCGAGGGTGTCTGCCGCTGAGGCCGGAGGGCGAGGCCCCGACGGGAGAGCCCAAGAGGGGGCGCGACGTTGGCCTGCCGATGGCCAGCCTGCCGCTGACCGACTACGGCGCCATCGGCGACGGCCGCACGGCCGCGCTCGTCAGCCGGCAGGGCGGGCTGGACTGGTGGTGCGTGCCGAGGTTCGACGCGCCTTCGGTGTTCGCGGCGCTGCTCGACGAGGCCCGCGGCGGCCGCTTCGACCTCGCCGCGCCGGGCTGCGACGCGCGCATCGCCTACGCGCCTGGCACGAACGTGCTCGTGCGCGACGTCGCCGGCCAGGGCGGCCGCGCGCGGGTGTGGGAGTTCATGCCCTGGCCGGTCCCGCAGGGCGCCGCCTCGGCCGTGGTGCGCGCCGCCGAGGGCCTCGCCGGACGCGTGGCCTTCGAGGCGCGCTTCGCGCCCCGCTTCGACTACGGCCGCGCGGTGCCGCGCGTCGAGGGCGTGCCCGGCGGCGCCGCCGCGCGCGAGGCCGGCATGGCGCTTTGGCTCGGCACCGACCAGCCGCTGCAGGTCGCGGACGGCGAGGCCGCGGCGCGCTTCGCGCTGGAACAGGGCGGGCGCGCGGCGTTCGTGCTCGCGGCGGACCCCCACCTGGAAGCGCGGGGCCCGCCCGATCCCGCGGCGGCATGGCCCGAGCTGGAGCGCACGCTCGCCGCGTGGCGCGCCTGGGACGCGCGCACCCTCGCGCGGGGGCCCTACGCCGACGCGGTGCGGCGCAGCGCGCTGGCGATCAAGCTGCTGCACCACGAGCCCACGGGCGGCATCATCGCGGCCCCCACCACGTCCCTGCCCGAGGAGCCCGGCGGCGTCCGCAACTGGGACTACCGCTACGTGTGGGTGCGGGACGCGTGGCTGCTGGCCGAGGCCTTGCTCCTGGTCGGCCACCCGAACCAGGCGCGCGCCTTGCTGGGCTGGCTGCTCGAGGCTTCCGGCCGCAGCGCGCCGGGCATGCGCATCATGTACGGCCTCACGCCGGGCTCCATGCCGGAGGAGCACACCCTCGACCACCTCGCCGGGTGGCGCGGCTCGCGGCCCGTGCGCATCGGCAACGCGGCCCGCGAGCAGTTCCAGCTCGACACCTACGGGCAGTTCGTCGGCTGCCTCCACCGCTGCAGGCTCATGGGCGAGGACACGCGCGCCGAGGATTGGCCGTTCATCGTCGAGGTCGTCAACCTCGTCGCGGACCGCTGGCGCGAGCCGGACGCGGGCATCTGGGAGTTCCGCGCGGCGCCGCGGCACTTCGTGCACTCCAAGGTCATGGCCTGGACCGCGCTGGACCGCGCCCTCGTGACCGCGGAGCACCTGGGCCTCGACGCGCCCCTCGCGCGTTGGCGCGACGCGCGCGAGGACCTGCGCGAGGAGGTGCTGGCGCGCGGCTGGAGCGAGGCGCGCCGCAGCTTCGTCCAGAGCTTCGACGGTGAAGCGCTCGACGCGGCCAACCTGCTCATGCCCCTCGTGGGCTTCCTGCCGGCGACCGACCCGCGCATGGTGGCGACCGTCGAGCGCACCCAGGCCGAGCTGGCGGAGGGCCCCTTCGTGCGGCGCTACGTCGCGAACGACGGCTTGCCGGGGCGCGAGGGCGCCTTCGTGTTCTGCTCCTTCTGGCTCGCGGACAACCTCGCGATGCAAGGCCGGCTCGGAGATGCGCGCGCGATCCTCGACGCGATCCTCGCCACGACGGGCCCCCTCGGCCTGCTCGCGGAGGAGGTCGACCCGCGCACCGGCGAGCTGCTCGGGAACTATCCGCAGGGCTTCAGCCACATCGGGCTCATCCGCTCCGCGCTGCTCCTCGACGAGGTCGCGGCGAGCGCCGCAGCCGCGGGCGCGCTGGACGCTGATGGACCTAGGCGGATCGTTGGACCGCCCTTCGGCGATCGACGGTGAGTTCGGCACAAGCTACTTGGCGCGCCGCCGTCTTGCCCCCTTGTCCCGCTGGGACCACGGAGATTTCTGCATGGCGCCGCCCGCGATTCCCTCCGCACCAGCCACTGCGCTGGCGCAAACGTGGCTGGGCTTGCTCCCGCAAGGCCCCGCCGGAGCGGCGCTGTTCTTCGTGCTCTGGACCGTCGCAAGCGTCGCAGCCGTGGTGGTCTTCCGGCGCGTGCTCTACGTGCGCGCCAAGAAGAGCGCGAACCGCGTGGACGACATCCTGGCGGACGCGCTGCGCGGGCCGATGGTGCTGTGGCTGCTCCTCGCGGGCCTGTGGGTGGAGGCGCGGGTCTTCGCAGCGTTCCCTGACGCGTGGATGCCGGCGATCGGCGTGGCCATCCCCGTGCTGTTCGCCCTGACCGTGGCCTACACGCTCGTGCGCATCGGCGTGGGCATCATGGACCAGTACGCCGCCTCGCGGCCCAGCTTCCGCGCCGTCCAGGGCACGCTCGAGTTCGGCATGCGGCTCGTGGTCTACGCGGTCGCGCTCATGCTCGTGCTCGACTACCTCGGCGTCACGATCACCCCGATCCTCGGCGCCCTCGGCATCGCGGGCCTCGCCGTCGCGCTGGCGCTCCAGGACACGCTCAGCAACTTCTTCGCGGGGCTGTACCTGAGCCTCGACCGCCCCCTGCGCGAGGGCGACTACGTCGAGCTCGATGGCGGCGCCTTCGGGACGATCAAAGGCCACGTCGCGGACGTGGGCTGGCGGAGCCTGCGCATCCGCGAGCTGACGGACAACACCTTCATCGTGCCCAACAGCAAGGTCGCCGGAGGCATCATCAAGAACTACGACCTTCCGAGTCCCGAGATGGCGGCGCTCGTGCAGGTGACGGTGGCCCACGGCAACGACCTCGACCACGTCGAGCGCGTCACCGTCGAGGCCGCGCGCGAGGCGATGCGCCACGTCCCGGGCGCAGCGCAGGGCTTCGAGCCCCGCCTCCGTTACCAGGCCTTCGCCGACAATGGCATCGCGTTCACCGTCGTCCTACGCGTGCAGCGCTTCGTGGACCAATCACCGCTCGTGCACGAGTTCCTGAAGCTCCTGCACGAGCGCTACCGCGCGGAGGGCATCGAGATCCGACTTCCGGCCAGCCCGCCGCCAGCGCCCGCGCCCGGCCCCAAGCCGGCGAACGAGCCGAGGATGCCGCCGGCGAGCGGGAGGCCGTGACATGGATCCCCTGCGCGTGTGCCTCGCCAGCCAGACCCCGCCGGCCAAGTTCCGAGGGAACCCCGCCGAGCTCGCGGAGCGCTACCCCGACCTCGCGCAAGTGCCCGACCTGCGCGAGCTGCAGGAGGGCGTGGACTACGACTGGACCACGGGCGGCGTGCCGGTGATGCTGCGCCAGCTGCTCGCGAGCGGCCAGGCGTTGGGCCTGTGGGGCGAGGCCAGCTGGGTCGCGCTCAACCCCACGGCGCCGCCCGAGTACAAGCTCAGCGGCACGCGCGTGCGCAGCGTGAGCCTCGAGCCCGCGCGCCTGAGGGCCTACGCGTCGTGCAAGGAGAAGATGTGGGCCGAGATCCACGGCTTGCCCCTGCCGGGCGGCCCCGTGACCACGCAGGAGTTCGGGGCCTTCACGGCCTACAACTGGCGCACGGCGCGCGAGATGCTGGAGCTGCTGCCGGAGAGCGATGTCGCGTTCGTGCACGACTTCCAGCTGGTGCAGGTCGGCGCGATGCTCGGGCTGAGCGGACCGGTGGTGTTGCGCTGGCACATCCCCTTCGAGCCCCACACGTGGAGCCGCTACTTCCGCAACTACGTCGTGCGCGTCGTCGAGGACTTCGACGCCGTCATCGTCAGCTGCCGCCGCGACCTCGAGGGGCTGCTGCGCAGCGGCTACCACGGGACCGCAAGGCAGGTGTACCCGTACCTCGACCCGGCCAGCATCCGCCCCGCGCAGCCCGCCGCGCGCGAGATCCTGGCCGGCAAGCTTGGCATCGCGGAGGACGCGCCGGTGGTGCTGTGCGTGTCGCGCATGGATCCGATCAAGGGCCAGGACCGGCTGATCACGGCCTTCGCAACCGTGGCCCGCAAGCTGCCCGAGGCCCGGCTGGTCATGGTGGGCAACGGCTCCTTCACCAGCAGCGCGGCCCGAGGCCTGGGCCATCCCAAGGGCTCGCGGTGGCGCGCGCAGCTGGAGCAGCAGGTCCGCGACCTTCGCTTGCAGGAGCAGGTGCGCTTCACGGGCTACTTGCCCCCGGAGCTGCTGGACGCGGCGTGGGAGCGCTGCGCGGCCGTGGCCCAGCCGAGCGCCATCGAGGGCTTTGGGCTGACGGCGGTCGAGGCCTGGCTGCACGGCAAGCCCGTCGTGGTGAGCCGCGGCGCCGGCGCGAGCGAGCTCGTCCTCGAAGGCGTGAGCGGCTACACGTACGCGCCCGACGACACCGACGCGCTCGCGTCCCACGTGCTGGACTTGCTCGCGAACCCCGACGAGGCTGCGCGCATGGCGCGGCGCGGGCGCGAGACGGCGCAGCGCTGCGCCATGGCGGAAGGCGCGAAGGCCGAGACCGCCGTGCTGCAGGAAGCGGTCGCCGACTTCCGTCGGCCTAGCTGATGGCCGCGGGGAAGCCCTGCATGCGCAGGCCTTGGTATTCGCGCAGCAGCTCTGGGTAGTCGACGCGCAGCACGGCGTCGCCGGGCGCGGCCGGTGTCCAGTCGTAGGTCCAGGCCTTGCTGCTGCGCGCGTCGAGGTCGAGGAAGGCCGTCAGCACGAGCTCCGCGCGGTAGATCACCTCGCGCCCGCTGGCCTGCTCCACCCACAGCGTCGGCTGCCGCTGGCTGTGCGCGACCTGGACGGCGTGGTCGCAGGGATTCACGAGCCGCAGCTGCAGCGTCGCGGCCGCGCCCGCGCGCAGGTCGCCTGGCTCCAGCTCCCAGCGAAGGCCTTCGCAGGCCGGCATCGCGCTCGGCTGCGCGGCGGGGTCGGGCACGACCGCGTCCCAAGGGCCCGATGCGAGGGGCTGCGCCTGCTGGGCGGGGGTCGTGCAGCCGGCCGCGAGCGCGGCCAGCGCCAGCCACGCGAGGAGACGCAGCGCCAAGCACCCTGGACCGCGCGCAGGGGCTCAAAAAGCTTGTTTCGCACGCCTTGACCACGCCGCGGCCGACGGTACCCTTTTAGGCCCCGGGGCCCTGTCGCCGCCGTGTTCCTGGTCACCGAGTGGTTCGGCGCGTTCCTGCTCGACGGCGAGCGCGTCCGGACCGCGCGCGAGTTCCCCCGCGACCCCGCCGAGCTGGCGGAGCGCCTGCGCGCCCTCGACGCGGGCGAGGTGCTCGAGGAGGAGCGCGCGCTCGCGGCTGGCCAGGAGCGCTTCGAGGTCGCCGAGGCGCGCCTGCTCACGCTGCCCGGCGCCGCCCTCGCGCCGAAGGCGCCGTCCGTGCGCGGCGACGCGGCCGAGCGCGGCTTCACGCAAGCGATGCTACGCGACGCCGTCCTCGCCATGGCGCGCGCCAAGGCCAAGGAGGCCATGACCGGCCGCGACCATCATGTGGTGCAAGCCGTGCAGACCATCGACGACCTGGCCGAGGCCGCGAACCTCCTTGCCGAGCGGCTGCGCGAGTGGTACGGCCTCCACTTCCCCGAAGCCGCGCGCCTCGTCGAGCGGCACGAGGAGCTCGCCACCCTCATCAGCCAGCACGGGACGCGCGACGCGATCCTGGAGCGCAGCCCCCACCTTCAGCTCGCCAAGCCGAGCATGGGGGCCGACCTCGGCGACGCCGAACGCGACGCCGTGCGCGGCCTGGCGAAGAGCCTCAGCACCTTGTACGCGCAGCGCGCCGAGCTGGAGCGCTACCTCGAAGGCGCCATGCCGGGCATCGCGCCCAACGTGACCGCGATGGTGGGCCCGCCGATCGCGGCGCGGCTGCTGTTCCACGCGGGCGGGTTGGAGGAGCTGGCGAAGCTTCCCTCGGGCACGATCCAGACGCTCGGCGCCGAGAAGGCGCTGTTCCGCCACCTCAAGGACGGCAACCGGCCGCCGAAGCACGGCGTGCTCTTCCAGCACCCGCTGATCCACCGCGCGCCGCTCCGCGAGCGCGGCCGCCTCGCGCGCACCCTCGCGGGCAAGATCGCCATCGCGGCGCGCGCGGACGCGTTCACGCACAAGGACTTGAGCGCGAGCCTCCAAGCCTCCATGGCCAAGAGGGCCGACGCGGTGCGCGCGGCCGGCCCGCGCCGCAGGCCTGCGATGCCCAAACCCCAGCGGCCAGGCCACGCGCGGCCCGGGCAGGGCGCGCCGCGCGGCCCGCAAGGAGGCAAGGGCTGGGGCGGCCCGCCGCCGGGGCGCGATCGCAGGGGCGGGCCGCCGGGCCGGGGGCCGCCGCCGCGGAGGGGCCGCCCATGAGGGTGCGCGAGCGCTTCCCCGGCATCTTCGAGTCCGAGGATCGCCGGCTGATGACGCGCAACCTCGCGCCGGGCGTGCGCGTCGGCGACGAGGACCTGCTGCGCTTCGACGGCGTCGAGTTCCGCTCCTGGGATCCGAGGCGCTCCAAGCTCGCGGCGATGGTGGCCAAGGGCGCGCGCTCCGTCCCGTTCGGCCCTGGGAGCAGGGTGCTGTACCTCGGCGCGGCCAACGGCGCGACGGCGAGCCACGTGAGCGACATCGTGGGGGCCGAAGGAGTCGTGTACGCGGTCGAGTTCAGCGTGCGCTCGTTCCGCGACCTCGTCCAGGTGGCCGAGACGCGCCCCAACCTCCTGCCCATCCTCGGCGACGCGGGCCGGCCCGACAGGTACGCGCGCATCGTGGGCCCGGTCGACGCCATCTTCCAGGACATCGCGCAGCGCGCGCAAGGCCAGTTGTTCCTCAAGAACGCGGCCGCGTTCCCCGCGCGCGCGGGCGTGCTCGTGGTGAAGGCGCGCAGCGTCGACGTCGCGAGCGACCCGCGCGCCGTCTTCGAGGCCGTGGTGCGCGAGGTGCAGGGCCAGGGGCACAAGCTGCTGGAGCGCCTCGAGCTGGCGCCCTTCGAGCGCGACCACGCCGCGCTGACCTTCGAGCTGGCGGTGGCGCGATGAGGGTCCTCGTCACCGGCGGAGCAGGCTTCATCGGCCACCACCTCGCGCTGCGGCTGCGCGCGCTGGGTCACGAGGTGGTGGTGCTGGACAACCTCGCCGCGCCCCACGCGCCGAGCCTCGCTGCGCTGAGCAACGCGAAGGTCGAGCTGGTCCGCGGCGACCTGCTCGTGCCCCAGGACGTCGCGGGCGCCGCGCGCGGCTGCGAGGCGGTGTTCCACCTGGCGGCGAACCCCGACGTGCGCGCGACCAGCTCCGAGCCGGGCGTGGCCTTCGAGGCGAACGTGGTCGCGACGCACGAGCTGCTGGAGGTGCTCCGCGTTGCGCAGCCCCGCAGCATCGTGTTCACGTCCACGAGCACCGTGTACGGCGAGGCGCGGCAGATCCCGACGCCCGAGACCTACGCGCCGCTGGAGCCCATCAGCGCCTACGGCGCGACGAAGCTGGCTTGTGAAGCCCTGCTGGCTGCGCACGCGCACACCACCGGCCAGCGCTGCACGGTCCTGAGGCTGGCCAACATCACCGGGCCGCGCGCGACCCACGGCGTGGCGGTGGACTTCGTCGCCAAGCTGCGGCGCGACCCGACGCGGCTCGAGATCCTGGGGGATGGGACCCAGCGCAAGAGCTACTGCCACGTCGAGGACACGGTCGAGGGCCTGATCGCGGCCTGGCAGGGCCAGCGGTCCGCGTGGGAAGCCTTCAACCTCGGCAGCGACGACAGCCTCGACGTGCGCGCCATCGCCGACCTCGCGTGCCAGGAGCTGGGGCTGCGCGACGTGGCGGACACGTTCAAGCCCGCCGCGGGCGGCCGGGGCTGGCTCGGCGACGTGAAGCGCATGCAGCTCGACAGCGCGAAGCTGCGCGCCCTCGGCTGGCGCCCCAAGCACAGCAGCGCCGATGCGGTCCGCGCGGCGGTGCGCTCCGCGATGCAGGGATGAGAGGAGAGTGCCCGCGGGAGGGAGGCTTGCAGGACGACCTCGGCGCGGGCACGCTCGCTTGGACCGCCGAGCTCATGGCGTTGCGCGCAGGCACCCAGGCCCTCCGAGCGCCGCGGCCCCAGGTGCTTGAGGGCCCTCGGACCGCGGGCGCCGGCCCTGGGCAAAGCTTTTCATGGGGGTCTGCCTTCCCGGTCGCGCCGCAGGGCCTGTTTGGGCCCCTTCAGTTTGCCCTGGTAGTGTAGCGGTCTAACATAGAGCCCTGTCGAGGCTCTGCCTCGGGTTCAAATCCCGACCAGGGCGTGACTAGTCGCCGCAGGCGGTCGTTCGGCGCCGTTGGCGAAAATGCATTATAGGCTGCACGTCCACTCCCCGGCGAAGGCCATGGCCCGCAAGGTCCGCCCACTACCCGCCCACCCCCCCATCGACGCTGCCGAGCTCACCCCCGAAGAGCAAAAGGAGCTCATCCGGAAGTTCATGAAGGACCCCGAAGCCCAGCGCCGCGCCGCGCAGGCGATGGCCGACGGATGGTTCGAGGATGCCAAGGCGAAATGACCTTGCGGCCTTCGCGCAGAGAGCCATCGAAACCGCCGGCACGAGGGTCCTCGCCAACGAGGCTCTCTTGGCGGCCGAACCCCTCAGACCACCATCCGACGCACGAGAACGCGCTGCATGGGAGGCCCGCCTCAGAGATCGCCGGGCTGCCCTTCGGCTCGGTGTCGCTGAGCTTGCGCAGCTCATGGTGATCGAGCACCACGCCCGCCGCGTGCCCCGCAAGCGGACATCGCCCGGACAAGGCTCGTTCAAGGTCGTGGGAGGCCCGGGCAACGCGCGTGCCTGAAGCCGCTTAAGCGCAAGCGCCTGAGCAAGCAGCATGGCCGAGACCCTGCGGGGCAAGATCGTCGCCGTCGAGAAGGTCGAGACCGCCACCATGGCCATGAGCGCGGCGGAGGCGCTGAACGACCTGAACCCCGGCATCACCGAAGGCCCCGGCCGCAAGCTCGGCCTGCGCGGCCTCTGATCCCGCTCACGCGCGTCCGCCTCCCCGACCCCATCCTCCCTCGCGGGCGCGCGCTCCTTCTCCTCCCGCCGATGCGAAAGCTCATGGCTCCGCCGGCGCTGCCAAGCCCCGGGCCTGTGGGGTAGTCTGGTATCCTAGGGGCTTTGGGAGCCTTTGACCGCGGTTCAAATCCGCGCAGGCCCATGATCGCGCCATGCCCGCCCCCGAGCGCCTCGCGGCCGCGCTGCGGCAAGACGGCTTCGAGCCCGTGCCCGCAGAGGCCCAGCTCCCCGTGCCGCAAGGGCTCGCGTTCCTCGGCGTCAAGGACAACTGGGGCTCGCTCGTGACGTGCAGCCTCGCGCTGGCCGATGGCCTCGGCTCGGACGGCATCGCCCAACTCGCAGCACGCTACCACGAGCTGATCGAGGCGCAGCTCGCGCACACGGGCCATCTGCGGGTGCCTGCGCCCGGTCGCGCGGTGGATGTGCGGCTCGGCTCCTTCGGCGTGCTGTGCCTCGTGTTCGAGCGCGGGTGCTCCGCGGAGCAGCTCGCCGCGGCGCGCGAGGCGAAGCGCATCGCGGTGAAGGACAAGGCGTCGACCGTGGTGTGGGCCGTCGATGTGCCGTCGCGCAAGGTGCACCGCCACAAGGGGCTGCCCCTCGGCGTCATCCCCAAGCCGCAAGTCCTCGAGGGGGCGCTGGCCTAAGGCCCGCCGAACGCCGTGCCCGTGCCGGTGAAGCTCACGAGGAAGCCGCCGCCGAAGGGGACGCACGTGACGGTGCCGGACGTGGGGAAGATCACGAAGTACGTCCACGCTGTGGGCACGCTGTTGACCCAGCCGACGAAGTTGTTGAGGACGAACCCGAATTGGGAGGCGATGGGTGTCAGCGCGTACAAGCACGTCGTCGCGAAGCCCTGGATGCTGTAGCTGCCGGCGCCGTAGTACTGCCACGCGCTGGCGTTGGGGACGGTCGCGAGCAGGCCCAGGGCAACGAGCGCGAACAGCACTTGGGTGCGCATGATCCTGCCAGCGAGCGGGAGGGCATGAAGGGCTCCCGCGCCCGAGGCTGCGCGCGCAGGCGCGGGGCTGCGGTGCTCACGGCGCGACGACGACGTAGAGGTTCGCCGGCGACGCGAGGTTCCAGTGCAGGCTCAGGTAGCTGCCCGGCGCCGGCAGGGGGTTGAAGTAGTCGTCGCCGTTGCAGTCCCAGCGCGCGCCCGGCGGCCCCGGCGGCGGGTTGCCGCTGCACACGGTCGGGTCGTACGCAGAGTTCTTGCCGCCATCCGCGTAGCACATGATGTCCAGGCCGTCGTTGCAGTGGAACGCGCCGCTCGTGTTCGGCGCGCCCAGCTGGACCGCCCCGAGGTTGTGGCCGTTCTCGTGCATCATGACCAGCGAGCCGTAGTAGCCGGTGTGGCCCCACGTGACCCCGTAGAGCGGCCCGACGTTCTGGAGCGGGCACGCCAAGACCTCGCACCCCCAGATGTTGCCGATGCCGCCGGCGCCATAGCCGAGGTCAACCCACACCCAGTACTTGTTCGTCGGCAGGTTGAAGCCCGCGGCCTCGAGGTCGTTGACCACGCTCCCGAACGACGTCCCGGACACGGGCGCCGCGAGGTGCACGCTCGCCACCGACGGCAGGCCATTCAGCGCGCCAGTCCCCTCGCAAGCCATGCGGTAGCGCGCGCCGATGCCGCGCTCCACGCCCGTGTAGTACATGCGCGCGGCCGCGTCCTGCCACATGGCCTGGATCTGCGGCTTCATCGTCGCGAACCGGTCCGCGCGGTCGGACGGGTTCGCGTACACGATCACGCCCTGCGGCTCGGCCGGCGTGGCGGCGCACACCGCGAGCGTGCCCGCGATGTCGGGAGCCGGGGACAGCGGGTACGACAGCAGCTCGGTGGGTGGCGGGTCGGGGCCGTGCGTGAAGATCCAGGTCCCATCCGCGAGGAGCACGCGGTAGCCGCCCGGCACCGCGCACGCCCGGCCCACCAAGGGCACATCCGAGAGCGCGCATCCGTCCGCTGCCGGCGCGACGGTCGGCAACACCAGCAAGGCGAGCAGGGCGAGGCCGCACGCCGCAGCCCGGGACCTCGGGAGCATAGGCCCGCGACGCGGCCCGAGGTAGAACCGTTTCTCTGGAGAGTCTGGGAGTGCGGGCTAGCCCTCGTTCTTGATCACGAGCACCTCGACGATCTTGTGCGCCACGTCATCGGGCACGCCGAGCGCGGCCTGGATGCGCTCGATGCAGGCCTCCTCCTCGTCGCTCACGTCCTTGTCGGCCATCACCAGGTCAACGGCGAGCGCGAAGGCCGTGGCGCGCAGGTTCGCGGGCACGCCCGTGGCCGCGAGGGCAAGCATGCCCTCGTCGCCGCGCGCCTTGGCGATGCGCAGGGCCTTGCGCAGGCTCACGTCGATCTGGGCCGGGTCGCGGAAGAGGTCCATCCGGCCCAGCATGGTGCGCAGGCCGTCCATCTCCTCGTCGGTCGCGACCTCGTCGGCGATGACCGCGTACAGCACCACGCCCGCGACGCCCTGCGCGGCGGTGAAGTGGTCCTCGCTCCCCGGGTCGAGCAGCGCCATGCGATCGCGCCCGCAACGCCCCGAAGGGCGATAGCCCTTGCTGTGCCGAGCGCAACGCGTCGCCAGCGCGCATGCGCGAGCGAGCCGCGCGCCGCCGGGGCCAGCGCGCCCAGAGAACCCTCAAGTAGCCGCGCCCCGGTCGCCGCCCGAGGTTCGCCGCATGCGCGCGCTCCCGGTGGCAGCATCGCTAGGCCTGATCGCTCTCCTCGTCGGACCGGTCGCGTCGGTCGCCTTCGACCCGCTGGCATGGGACCCCGCGAGCGAGGGCTGGAGCACGCGGCAGGGCCCCGAAGCCCTCGAGACCGACGCGGTCGCGGCCGCGTCCTTCGTCGCGGCGCCCGTCGCGACGGACGCGCTCGATGCGGTACCGGTGTTCGGCGGCGAGGCGCGTGTGGACAACGCCGACCGCATCGGCGAGCCGGGCATCAGCGCGGGCCCCGACGGCACGCTGTACGTGGACGCGCCGGGCCGCTTCTGGCGCAGCCAGGACGGGGGCGCGACGTGGACGAAGCTGAACATGCAGGGCGTGGTGGTGTGCGGCTGCGACGCCGACAGCACGGTCGACGACCTGAACAACGTATGGTACGCGGACCTCAATTTCCCCAACTGCACGCAGCTCGGCCTCAGCCCGGTCCACGGCGACGCGTGGGTTCCCATGCCGCTGTGCAACCCCGGCCAGGACCGGCAGTGGATCGAGACGAGCGGTTCCCTCCACACCTACGCGACCTACCGCATCGGCGGGCGCATCCATCTCCATGTGGCGGAGGCGAACCCTGTCCCCGCTTTCGCGCCCTTCGGCTCGTTCAATGTGCAGAACAGCAACTTCCGCGCCGGCGGGATGGCCGTCGATCGCGCGACGGACCCCGGCCTGGACCGCGCGGTGCTGACCTACACGAGCGGCAACACCGTGCGCGTCGTGGTCACGGAGCTTGGCGGCGTCGTGGGCGGGCTGGCGGGCCAGCAGACCAACGGCGTGGTGGCCCACGATTACCTCGTGGCGACCACCGGCGGCTCGAACCTCGACGCCTTCAGCTCCGCGGCCGTGGATGCGGCGGGCAACATCTACGTCGTGTGGAACGAGCGCGCGGTCGTGGGCGGCGCGACGATCACGCACAGCATGTACGCCAGCAGCACCGACCACGGCGCGACGTGGAGCGCGCCGCACAAGCTCGAGCAGGGGCCGGCGACGACCGTGTACCCGTGGCCCGTCGCGGGCGGCGCTGGCCAGCTCTTCGTCACGTACTACGGCAGCAGCCAAGCCGCGCTGCCCGGCAGCGTGAGCGGGGACTGGTACGTCTACGGCGCGTACACCGAGAACGCGCTCGACCCAGCCCCGACCCTCCAGGAGAGCCTCGTGGTGCCGCACAAGGTGCGCACGGGCCCCATCTGCACGCAGGGCACGGGCTGCGCCGGCGGGAGCCGCGCCTTCCTCGACTTCTACGTCGCGTCGAAGATGGCGGATGGCACGGTGATCATCGCCTTCAACGACAGCGAGACCCTCGCGAGCAGCGCCGCGCCGTACGTGCACTTCGTGAAGCAGCTGAGCGGGCCGAAGCTGATCTAGGCGCCCGCCTCGCGGTACAGGGCCAGGACCCGCTCGGCGCAGTGGCCCCAGCTCAGCTCGCGCGCCCGGGCGTCGCCCTTGCGCGCCAAGGCCGCGCGCGCGCCCGCGTCGTCGAGCAACCGCGCGAGGCCCTGCGCGATGGCCTCGGGCCGCGGCTCGACCAGCTCCGCCGCGCCGCCGCACT
>DASYRW010000132.1:0-3343 GCA_036003985.1 Thermoplasmatota archaeon | reverse complement strand
AGATGCGCAACCTGACGAAGGGCAACATGACGTCGTCGCACAACGACCTCCTCGACTACCCCGAGGCCCGCACAGCCTTGGGGCTGGGCGATTACGACCTCCACCTCCGGAGCTACCCTCTGCTCGCCACGCTCGAGGACGGCGAGATCCGGCCGATCAAGAACATGGACGTGCTCTACATCGGCAACTACGAGAACGTCGGCGGCGGCGGCACGTGGCCCGTGCAGAACAGCACCAGCGTGGTCGACGGCGGCAACTACATCGACGTGCGCGTGACCATCACGAACAACGGCACCGACGACGCCGTGTTCCAGGTCGAGTTCAAGACGCCGCTCAAGAACAAGGACATCATCGACACCCAGAACACCGGCCTCCTCGGGCCCGGCGGCGTCGAGACGGTGTCGATGCGGCTGTACAAGCTCAGCAGCTGGAAGTGGAAGAGCAGCGCCGACAAGAACGTGTACGTGACGATCAGCGACAACATGAAGGAGGTCGGCCGCGTCACCGTGCCGATCACCTTCGACATGACCGCGGGCTGGGCGCCGTACAGCGCCATCAAGGTCAGCCCCGGCAGCGTGCGCTGGAAGACCACGGACCTGATGAAGGTCTACTACGACCTGTTCGATGGCGAAGGCAAGCCGCAGAACAACGTCGCGGTCAACTGGACCGTCAAGGACAGCGGGACGCTCGTGCGCTCGTGGCAGGGCAACACCGGCGGCAACGGCTACGAGACCCTGAGCCCCGCGCTGGAGCTGCTCAACGCCTACGACCTGCACATCAGCCTCGTGGGCAACAGCAGCCTCAGCAGCGACGATCGCATTCTCGTGTACAACGACACCATCGACGAGTACCCCGGCATCAGCGGCAACTACGCGCCCACCCCCGAGTCGATGTACGAGTCCCAGATGCTCCGCGATCTGGTGGAGAACTTCACCATCGACAGCTACGACGAGGACGGCGACCTCTACCCCGACATCAAGCGCGTCATGAACAACGACCTCGCGAACAACATCAGCGCCGGCACCACCTACGAGGCGGTCGTCGTCGGCAGCAACGTGGACCACAACTCCATGACCAGCGAGTCCGCGAAGAACGCCGTGCGCGACTTCGTGCTGCGCGGCGGCCTGCTGGTGGTGCTGGGCAGCGACGACCAGCGCGTGAGCTGGCTCGAGCCCCTGTTCCACTCGAGCATCAGCACGGCGGGGGATGGCATCAGCACGCCCGATCCGACCCATCCCATCCTTCACACGCCGCAGGAGCTGACGTGGCAGACCTACAACGACAACGGCCACAGCTGGCAGTTCAACAGCGACGACGACGCCTCCCACTTCACCCACGTCATCGTGCGCGACGACGCCGGCGGCCCGGCGGACATCGTGGGCGTGTCCAAACCAGGGCACTTCGGCAACGGCACCATCGTGCTCACGGGCTGGCAGCTCTACGACCTGATGAGCCCGCAGGACGACTTCCAGTCGAAGTCGGTGCTGTACAACTTCCTCATGCAAGCGCTGGGCCAGCTCTTCGTGGACTTCGGGCCGAGGATCCCCGACCACGCCGAGGTCGCGAGCACGACGCGCATGGCCACGGCGCCCCACCCGGCCATCCCGGGCGAGCAGGTGCTCGTGCGCATGGTGCTGTACGTGTTCCGCTGAGGCCTTCGGCGCGGTGCCGGGCTTGGACGGCCGTGGACCGGGCCAAGTCGGTGCTGGCCGGCATTGGGACGAACTGACGTGAGTCCTTTAGGTCAGGAAGCGATCTGGGGCGTGCGACCATCGTGACCGACGACCAGCGTCTCGGGATCCTCGAGGGCTTCGGGCTCAGCGGCTACCAAGCGCGCGCCTACCTCGCCCTGCTGGAGCTGGGGCCCACCCAGGCGCGCGAGGTCAGCGAGCGGAGCGGCGTGCCCCAAGGGCGGGTCTATGACATCCTCGAGAAGCTCGCCCAGCGCGGGCTCGTCGAGGTGCTGCCCGAGGCGCCGCGGCGGTTCCGGGCCGTGCCCTTCGAGGTGTTCCTCGAGCGCGAGCTGCGGCTCCACGCGGAGCGCATCGACGTCCTGCAGCGCGATCGCGAGCAGCTGATCCAATCCATGTCCCCAGCCCAGCGCGAGGCGCCCGCGACGGCCCGCGGCGAGTACGTGGTCGTGCGCGGGCGCAAGGGGGTGCTCGACCGCGTGGCGGAGGTGCTGGGCGGCGCGCAGCGCGACGTGCTCCTCGTGGGCACCGACGCGACGCTGCGCCGGCTGCGCGACGAGCGCGAGGTGCTGGAGCGCCTCGCCGCGCGGGGCGTGCGCGTGCGGCTGCTCGTGGCGGTCGAGCCGGCGAGCGCGGAGGACGTGCGCGCCTGCCTGGCCTTGGGCGTGGAGGTGCAGCACTTCGGCGGCCTGCGCGGCGCCTTCCCGGCCGGCCTGCATGTGCTCCTCGCCGATGGGCAGCGCGCCGTGCTGTACCAGCACGCGGCCGACGACGCCGCCGCCCGCGCGGACGACGTCGCGCTGCTGATGGAGCACCCGCAGATCGTGCAGGGCGTGCGCGCGCTGGCCGAGGCGATCTGGACCCTCGCGAGCCCCGCCGCGGAGCGCCTGCATCAGCTGGCCGCGGAGCAGCCCGGCGCGTGGGCGGGCCAGACGATCCTCCTCGTGGACGACGAGCCCGACATCCGGCAAAGCCTGCAGGAGCTGCTCGAGAGCGGCCTGCACGGCATCCGCGTGGCGAGCGCCGAGAGCGGCGAGGCGGCCCTGGCGTGGCTGCAGCAGCAGCCCGTGGACCTGATCATCACCGACTACAAGATGCCCGGCATGAACGGCCTCCAGCTCCTCGAGGAAGCCCAGAAGGTCGCGCCGGGCGTGTCGCGCATCATGATCACGGCGTTCCCGGACGTGCGCGTGGCGACGCGCGCCATCAACGAGGCCCGCGTGGACCACTTCTTCGTCAAGCCCCTTCCGGATGCCCGCGTGGTGGACGTGGTGCGCGACGTGCTCGCGGACCGCCGCTCGCGCCAGCTGCGCGACGAGGCCCTCGCGCGCCTGCTCGAGCGCGCGCCGGCGCAAGGCGCGGGTGGCGTGCCACCGGCGGTCTAGGCCCTGCAGCAAGGCTTCATGGCCTCGGTCCAAGTTCGCGCCGGCGTGCGGCTCCTCCCGCTGGTCGCGGCCTTGGCGGCGCTGGCCCTCGCGGGGCCGGTGGCGGCGCCGCCGGCCGAGCACGCGGTGGCGATCCGCGACTTCGCCTTCGTGCCGCAGCAGCTGCAGGTGAGGGTGGGCGACACCGTGGTGTGGACGAACGAGGACGCTGCGCCGCACAGCATCATCCCGTTCTTCGCGCCGTGGAACAGCGACGACCTCCAGCAA
>DASYRW010000131.1:0-4725 GCA_036003985.1 Thermoplasmatota archaeon | reverse complement strand
CGTGTCGGGCTCGCCGATGCCGGTGACGACCTCGCCCCGCATCACTTGGGAGGCGTACAGGCCGTTGCGCAGGTCCACCACCATGGGCTTGAGGAACGGCTTCAACGGCTCGGTGCTGAGGATCTCGTGCTTCACCGGCTTGTTGGGCAGCTCGGCCCCCGCCATCGCCGCGATGCCCTGGCTCCACGCGCCCGTGGCGTTCAGCACTTGGCCCCGCACGCGCACGGTGCCCCGGTCGGTGCGCACGGCCGCGATGCGCTTGGCGCCGTTGCCTTCGACGTCGAGGCCCTGGATGGTCGCATGGTGCACCACCTGCACGCCCAGCTCGCGGCACTTCTGGTAGTAGCCCCACACCACGGGCCACGGGAACAGCACGCCGTCCTCCGGCCCATAGCTGGCTTGGAGGCAGCCCTCCAAGCGCAGCTCGGGCACGACCTCGAGGGCCTCGTCGGGCGTGAGCAGGCGCGTGGCGATGCCGTGGTCGTTCTGGAACGCGACGGCCTTGCGCAGCCCCTGCGTGGTCGGCTCGTCGAAGGCCAGCAAGAGATACCCGCCCTGCCGGAACCAGATCTGGATGCCGAGCTCCTGGGGCAAGGCCTTGAACATGGCGATGCTGCGGCGCGCGAGCTCGATGTTCTCCTTGGTGGTCCACTGCGCGCGCACGCCGCCGCCGTTGCGGCCGCTCGCGCCCGCCAGGACATAGCCCCGGTCCACGACCACGACGTCCTCGACGCCGCGCCGGGCGAGCTGGTAGGCCGTGCCGAGGCCGACGACGCCGCTGCCGAGGATGACGTGCTCCGCTTCCGCGGGGAGCCGGGCCGGCTCCGGCCCGAGGCGCGGCGCGGTCATTGCTCCACCTCGCCCGCGAGCAGGCCGAGCGGGATCGGCGCCGTGGGCGGGCGGTGCACGATGGTGCCGACCTCCGCCGGGGTCTTGCCCGTGAGCTCGCTCAGCAGCTGCGTGCAGGAGAGCAGGCACTGCTTGCCCTGGCACGGCCCCGTCGCGACGCCCGTGTAGCGCTTCACCGACTCGAGGTCTGCGTGGCCGAGCGCGACGGCGTCCTCGACCTCGTGGTCGGTGACGTCCTCGCAGGGGCACACGACGCGCTTCATCGGCGCAGCTCCTCCCACGCTTGCGTGGCGTCGTCGAGGGCGCCCTCGTCGACCTTCGCGCCCAGCGCGCGCGCCGCTTGGAGCCCCGCGACGCGGCCCGACGCGAGGGCTGCTTCGAGGGTCGCGGGCTGCACGAGGTCGCCGCACGCCCACACGCGGGGCGCCGTCGTCGCCAGCGTCGCATCGACGCGCGGCGCCCAGGCTTGCCCTTGCCAATGGAGCGCGCAGCCCGCCTGTTGCGCAAGCTCCACGGCGGGCCGGCGCGGCTCGCCGAACACCAACAGATCGCAAGGGAGCTGCACGACCTCGCTGCCCACGTGGACGTCCACGGCGTTGATCCACCGCCCGCCATGGGCGCGCGCGATCTGGCCGCGCAGGACGCGCAGGTCGCGGGCCTCGGCGGGCGCGTCGCTCACGACCGCCTCGATGTCCGCCCCTGCTTGCGCGAGCGCGCGGCCCACCTCGAGCGTGCGCGCGTCCGCGCCCGCGAGGACGACGCGCTTGCCCGGCAAGACGCGGTGACGCTGCAGCAGGATCGCGGCGCCGGACGTGCTCATGATGCCCGGCTTGTCGTTGTCGCCGAACAGCGGCAAGGCTTCGGGCGCGCCGGTGGCCAGCACGACGCCCTCGGCGCGCAGCTCCGTCAAGCGTTGCGGCGTCTGCACCGCGAGCAATCGCTCGCCGTAGAAGCCCGCGACGTTGGTGCCGCTGCGCACGTCCGCGCCGGCGCGCGCGAGGCCCTCGCGGAGCGCGCGCAGCGCGTCGGCGGGCTCGCGGCCCTGCCAAGGCGAGGGCCCGCGCAGCGCCTCGCGGCTCCACGTGAGCCGGCCGCCCACCCACGGCGCCTCGTCGAGCAGCGCGACCTGCACGCCGGCCGTCGCGGCCTCGTGCGCCGCGGCGAGCCCCGCCGGGCCGCCGCCCACGACGGCGAGGGCCACGCGCTCCTGCTGCAGCGGCCCCATCTGGGGCGCGCGCGCGTCCCGCGGCGCCTTGCCGAGCCCGGCCATGCGGCGCACCATCGCGTGGTATGCTGTCAGGAGGAACCGGGGGCGCGTGAAGCTGCGCTGCGGGTCGAAGCCGCTCGGGAACAGGATGTCCGCGGCCGCGAACACGTCATGGCGCGGCGAGGGCCACGCGTTCTGCGGCTCCACCACCATGCCCTCCTTGGCCGGCACCATGCACGCGCGGAGGCTCGGCTTGCCGTCGATGGTCACCAAGCAATTGGCGCACTTGCCCACGCCGCACAGGTAGCTGCGGGGCCGATGGTACTTCACGCTCCGCGCCAGCACCGTCTCGCCGGCCGCGAGCAGCGCGCTCGCCACGGTGTCGCCCTCGCGCGCGCGGATGGCGCGGCGGCCCCAGCGGAACGAGATCCAGCGCCCCTCTTGCGGTTCGTCCGGGAGGCGGCGGGGCGCCATCGAGGCGGCAAGGGGCTTCCCCCTCATGAGGGCTGCGGGCTCATCGCGCGCGCGACCCCGTCCGCCGTCGACGCCGCCGAACGCAGACGAGGGATTCTTATGCCCCGCATGCTGATGAGCTTGCGTGCGCGGCATCGCGGTCGTCGTGCTGCTCTCCGCTGTGCTGGCGGTCCCCGGCGGCGCGATCGCGGAGGTGACGAACCATAACGACTACGGCGACGTTGGAACAGTCCGCAGCATCAATTCGCAGATCTGGCACCAGTTGAACGAGACGAGAAAACACACGGTCGACCTCGAGGCGGAGGTGGCGCGCTTGCAGCAGCAGGTTGCGGCCAACGCAACGAAGATCGCCGACCGCGAAGCGCGTGTGACCGAGCTGCAGGCGCAGAACGCTCGGTTGAAGAACGAGCTTGCCAACGAACCGGCGCGCACGCCGGCGTTGGAGCTGGGCCTGTTGGTAGTCGCTGCCACCGCGCTCGCGCTTGCGCGCCGCCGCTAGCTCAGGTCGATCTGCGCCCCCGCCGCGCCCTTCGGCGCGAGCGTCGCGTCGTCGCCGCTCCCGCCGGCCTCGTCGTCGTAGCGGTCGCGGCCCGCGAGGTCGAGCAGCAAGCCCAGGCCGAGGTCGCCGCCGCCGTTCGCGCCCAGCGCGCCCGAGGCGTAGCGGTCGTCGCCGGCGAGGTCGATGAGGGCGCCCTGCCCCGTCCGCGCGCCGCCGTTGGCGCCGCACGCTCCGCCGGGCAGGTCGTGCGCGCAGCCCCCGTTCTCCACGCCCGCTTCGTAGCGATCGTTGCCCGACGCGTCGATCAGCAGCCCGCGCCCGAGGTCGGCGGCGCCCCCGTTCGTGCCGTCGCTGCCCGCGAGGAACCCATCATCGCCCGCCGCGTCGAAGAGCAGCCCGTTGCCTTCGAACGCGCCGCCGCCGTTGGTCGCGCCGCTGCCCGCTTCGTAGAGGTCGCGGCCAGCAAGGTCGAGCAGCATGCCGAAACCGAGGCTGTGGCTCCCGCCGTTCGCGCCGTCGCCGTTCGCCGTGTATGCGTCTTCGCCCTCGAGGTCCAGCAGCAGGCCCGAGGCGATGGCATAGCTGCCGCCGTTCGTGCCGCGGCTGCCGGCGGTGTACGTGTCGTTGCCGCGCCGGTCGAGCAGGAATGCCGAGCCGAGCTGACCGCCGCCGTTGACGCCGTCGTCGGCTCCCTCGTAGAGCTCGTCGCCCTCGCTGTCGAGCAAGAAGCCAAGGCCGCCGCCGTTCACGCCGCGGCCGCCCGCGCGGTAGGCATCCTGGCCGCCACCGTCCACGAGGAAGCCCATGCCGAACCAGCCGCCGCCGTTCGCCGCCTCGTCGCCGCCGAAGTATTGGTCGTCGCCGGCCGCGTCCACCAGGTGTCCGAAGCCGTCGCCGCCTCCGTTGCTCCCCGCATCGCCGCCGATGTAGACGTCGTTGCCGGCTGCATCGAGGAGGAAGCCGACGCCCGCGCTGTTCGTGCCGCCGTTGACGCCGCGGCTGCCTTCGAGGTAGAGGTCGTCCCCGCCAGCGTCGAGCAGGAAGCCCACCCCCGACCACCCACCGCCCGCGGCGCCGCAGCTGCGCAGGCCCGCGTACGCGTCGCGGCCGCCCAGGTCGATGGCCGCGGCGGCGGTGCCCACCTGGCGCGCGGGCACGAGCGCGGGCGGGAGGACGGGCAAGCCGGGTGGCGTCGGCACCTCGGGCAGCAGCGGCGTGCAATCGCCGCCGTTCAGGCTGCTGCCGCCCGCGTTGTTGAGGTAGAGGTCGTCCCCGCCAGCGTCGAGCAGCAGGGCCACGTCGTCCACCCACACCGAGTTGCTGCCGCCGAGGTCGAACGCGAAAGCGGGCGGTACGAGCAGCGCGGGGCCCTTCCAGCCCGGCGGCTGCACGGCCAGCGCCTCGCGCATCTCCGCGACCGCGTCGAGCAGCGCGAGCCGCGCCGCGAGCGCGCGCGCGGGGTCCAGGGGTGCCGCGGCGTCCTCCGCGACAAGGAACGCCGCGAGCAGCTGCGCGAGCGCGCCGGGCAGCGGCGCGGGCAGCGCGTCGAGGGCGGCCGCGGCTGGCGGGTCGGCGACGCCATGGCGGGCCATCAGGAGGGAAGCGAGGGCGCTCGGCGGGCCATCGGGGAGCGCGGGCAAGGGCATGGCGACGCCCGCGAACGTCGCGTGCGCTTCCGTGCTGGCGCGCCCGAGCG
>DASYRW010000130.1:0-11771 GCA_036003985.1 Thermoplasmatota archaeon | reverse complement strand
TCGTTGAGCACGCTCTGCCGCAGGCGCAGCGGGTTCACCACGGTCGTGCCCTTTTGGAACTCGATGAAGTTGAAGCCCCCGAAGGTGGCGGCGTACTGGTCTTGCTTGCCGCCCGCAATGCCAAGGTCCTGGCGCTCGATCTTGTACGCCAGCTCCGCGACGTCGTAGTCGGTGAGGGGCAGGGACTTGAAGTGCTTGAACAGCCCGATGAGGGCCACGACCATGGTGCTGCTGCTGCCCAAGCCTGAGCCGGGGGGTGCCTCGCTGTGCAGGAAGAGGTCGATGCCCTGGTCGGGCGTGAAGTTCTTGAGCACCGCCTTGACGAGGTCGAGGTTGCCGTCGAAGGTGAACTGCTCCGTGCCCTGGAACCGCGCCACGATGTCGAAGTCGAGGCTCCGGACCGTGATCTCGCGGCCCGGGCGCTGGATGAGCGTGCCATACGCCCACTTGTCGATGGTCGCGCTGATGACGGCGCCGCCGTGCTCCTCGAAGTAGCTCGCGATGTCGGTGCCACCGCCGCCGAAGCTGACGCGCAGCGGGGCCTTCGCGCGGATCAGCGGCGCGGGCACGGTCTGCGAACGCGCGGCCGAGCTATTTGAGGGTTCGCGCTTGGGCGGGAGGCCGGCGGCGGGTTCCGCAAGGCTCATGGGTCCTGGCGCCCAGGGGGGCCGGGGTCCCGTGGTCGAGCTGGACATCGCGCTGCCTTGGTATGCGCCCGTCGTGGGCGGCGTGGAGTACAGGGTCAAGACCGTGGCCGGATGGCTGGCCCAGCGCGGCCACAAGGTCACGGTGCACTGCGCGGCCGGCACGCCCGAGGGCCAGCCCATGCCCGCAGGGCGCGTGGCGATGGAGGGCTACGAGGTCGTGCGCTACACGCCTGAGCTGTGGAAGGGCGGCTTCCGCCTGCGCTTCAAGCCCGAGCTGCGGCCGCGCGGCCAGGTGCTCGAGACGCACGGCTACCCCAACCTGACCAGCGACTGGCTCGTGAAGCGCCACCGCCGCGAGCGGGCGGTGACCATCGAGCTCATCGGCTCGACCCTGCGGCCGGCGCGCGCCTCGCACAAGCTGATGCGCTGGGGCTACGACCACGCGAAGGGCCTGCGGACCCTGAAGCGCGCCGACCTGATCCAGGTGATGACGCGCGACGAAGCGGCGTGGGCCCAGCGGCACGGCGTGCGCACGCGCATCGAGGCGATCCCCAACGGCGTCGAGGCCGCGGCGTTCCAGGCCGTGAGCGCGGAGCCCGTCAAGGTGCAATACGGATTGCGCCGCTACGTGCTGTTCCTGGGACGGCTGTACCACGAAAAGAACCCTCGCGACCTCGTCGAGGCGTTCGCCCTCGTCGCGCAGGAATTCCCCGACCTGCAATTGTGCTTCGTCGGCCCCGATCAGGGTGAAGCGGCGCCGATCCAAGCCTTGGCGAAGGCGAAGGGCCTCGCGCACCGCGTCGTGCTCACCGGGACGGTGCCGGCCCACACCAAGGTCGCGCTGCTCCGCGGCTGCGAGTTCCTCGCGCTGCCGAGCAGCTTCGAGGCGCAGGGCATCGTGCTCGTCGAGGCGTGGGCGCAGGGCAGGACGGTGCTCGCCAGCCGCGTCGGCGGGGTGCCGTACCTGGTGCACCACGGCGTGAATGGCTTGCTGCACGAGCCCGGCGACGTGCGCGGGCTGGCCGAGGCGATGCGGGTGCTGCTCGCCAACCCTGGCCTGAGATCGAAGCTCGAGAAGGCGGGCGAGGCCGAGGCGCGCTCCAAGTACCGATGGGAGGTCATCCTGCCGCGCATGGAGAAGATGTACGAGGAGCTGGCCGCGACGCGCAGGGCGTAAGGACCAAGTGCTGGCCTTGGGTTGCGCCCGCATGCCCGCGCCGCCCAGCGCCCTCGAGCGCCTCGCCTTCGCGACGAACGCCGCGCCCGGCCTGTTCCTCGACCTCGTGGGCACCGGCGGCCTCCGCGCCGCGCACGCAGGATTGAAGCTGGGCATCTTCGAAGCGCTCCGCGACAGCCCCCGCAGCGGCGAGGAGCTCGCCGCAGCCCTGAAGCTCGAACCGCGCGCGCTCGGGGCGGTGCTCGAGCTGCTGGCGGCGACGGGCTACCTGCAGCAGGCCGCCGGGCGGTACGGCAACACCGCACTCACCACCAAGTGGCTGCTGCGCGGCTCGCCGCAGAACATCGGGGCCCTCGTGAGCTTCTGGCAGGAGATCGTGTTCCCCTTCTGGGACCAGCACTTGCTCAGCACGGTGCGCGAGGGCGCGCCGCCGATGACGCTGTACCAATGGATGGACCAGCACCCCGGGCAGTGGCCCATCGCGCAGGCCTGGTTCCGCGACGCCGCGCGCCTCGTCGCGGCGGAGGTTGTGGCCAAGGTCCCGCTGGACGGGAGCGCGCGCCGGCTGCTCGACGTCGGCGGCGGGCATGGCGAGTTCAGCGCCGCGTTCTGCCGTGCGCACGCCGGCCTGCAGGCCACGATCCTCGACCAGCCCGCGGCGCTGGCGCTCACGCGCGACACGCTGCGCGCCGCTGGGATGGAGGCGCGCATCACGCTGCAGGAAGGGGACTTCGAGCGCGGCAAGCTGGGCGTGGGCTACGATGCCGTGCTGCTGTTCAACGTCCTCCACGGGCTCGGGCCCGCGCAGTGCCAGGAGCTGCTCCGCAAGGCCTCGGAGGCTCTCATCACCGGCGGGCGGGTCGCGATCCTGGACAACTTCCGCGGCCGCGCGCTCGGCCCTGCGACGGCGGCGTTCGTGCCGCTGCTGGGGGTTGTGTACCTCGTCGCGCTCGGGGGGCGCGTGCACGACGACGACGACGTCGCCGCGTGGCTGCGCGACGCGGGCTTCGAGGGCGTGCAGCGCAAGGAGCTGCGCAACGCGCCGGGCACGAGCGTCGTCTTGGCCCGCAAGGCGGGCTAGCGCCGCGCGATCTCCTCGTAGACCGCCTCGATGCGCGGCACCACCGCTGCTGCCGAGAAGCGCTCCTCGAGCCGGCGGCGGCCAGCGTTGCCGAGGCGCTTGGCCAGCGCGGGATCCGTCGCGAGCCGCGCCGCGGCGTCCCACAGCTCCGCAGCATCGCCGGGCTCCACGAGGACGCCCGTGACGCCGTGCCCGACGATGTCGGGGATGCCGCCGGTGCGCGTGGCGATGACGGGCTTGCGGTGCGCCATCGCCTCGAGCGCCACCGTGGGGCAGGGCTCGGGCCAGGTCGAGGGCACGAGCACCGCGAAGCAGTTCGCGAGCACCGCCTGCACGACGTCGCGAGGCGCCATCAGCCGCAGGTCGAGATGCGCCGGCGCGCCGGGCGGCGCCTCGCCCGGCCCGAGCACGAGCGTCGTGAACCCGCCCGTCTTGCTCGAGCTGGCGCCTGCAGGGTGCGCGATGGCAGGCCAGCCCTTCTCGCGCGAGATGCCGCCGAGGTAGGCGGCGAAACGCGGTGGAAGATCCGCGGCCGGCGCGGCCTCGCTTCGTGCAGGGATCTCGATGAAGTTGGGCACCACGCGGACGCGGTCCGGGAAGGGGAGCTTCTGCGCGCCCGCCGCGCGCACCGCTTCGGAGACCGCGAGGAACGCGTGCACGTTGCGCAGCGCGCCCTGGCTGGCCTTCAGCGCAGCGGTCCAGGCTGGGCCCAGGGCGCCGTAGAGGTCCATGCTGCACGGCACGCAATGCCAGCGCAGCGGCTCGGGGCACACCGCGCCCGTCTCGAGCAGCATGCTGCGCTTCGGGCACACGTAGCCGTAATCGTGCATCGTCGCGACGAGCGCTCGCGGTGCCTCCGCTGCGGCCGAGAGCGTGACCGAGCCGTGGCTGTGCACGACGTCCGGCGCGAAATCGCGGACCTGCTGGCGAACGAGAGCGCGGATGCGCGGCGCGGGGAAGGGCGGATGCCACTTCACGCGTGTCGAGCTGCCGAACCATCCCTCCAAGGGACCCTCGACGCCCTCCGACTGCGGATGTCGCTGCGCCGCGAGCACGCGCACCTCGTGGCCGCGGCCGCGCAGGCCAGCCGCCAGGGCCGCGACGTGGCGCTCCATCCCGCCAGGGGACGGAGGGTAGGAGTCCGCGACGAGCAGCACGCGCACGGCCCCGCATGGCGCACGCGGTTGAAAATGCATCGGAGCGGCTCAGTCGGTGGTCAGCACCGTCGCGCGGCCGACCTTCAGCAAGCGCCGCGGGTACTGGACCGCCCAGGCCCACAGCCAGGCGGCGAGAAAGACCGGCGCACTGAGGAGCAGGCGGACGTCGCGATGCGCGACCGCGCACTTGGCGCCGTAGGACAGGAACCCCAGCACGACCGGCGCGAGCACCGCCGCGACCGCCGTGCGCGCGGGCGGCCACGCGAGGGCGACCAGCAGGAGCGCAACGAGCCCCAGCAGCGCGACGAAGGGCGCGAACTGCTTCGGCTTGCGCATGTAGGGCCGCTTGATCGTCGTGTCGGCGTGGCCGTACGCGTAGTGCTTCTGCTGCCGGTAGAACGCGCCGAGCGAGCTGCGGTGGTGGTGGTGCACGACGGCCCCCGGCGTGTAGGCGGTGCGCCAGCCGGCTTGGTGCAGGCGATGGTTGAGCTCCGGGTCCTCGGTGCTGATGAGCTCCTCCGCGAAGGCGCCGACCTGCAGGAGCGCGTCGCGGCGGTACATGCTGTTGCGCGTGACGTTCGTGTACCAGTCGGTGTCGCTCACGAAGGCGCGGTGGTAGCGGTTGCGCCCCAGCAGCGGCACCTCGTCGAGGGTCGGGCCGTGGACGGGGATGCAGGCCACGCTCTTGCTGGCCAGGTCCTGCGTCGCGGTGTTGTTCGGCCCGCCCGTGGCGCCGATGCGCTCGCCGAGCGCGAAGGCGGCGAGCAGCTCGCGCAACCATTGCGGACTGACCGCGAGGTCGCCATCGGTGATCGCCACATACTCGCCGCGCGCGTGGCGCACGCCCTCGTTGCGGCCCGCGCCGATGCTGCCAGGCTTCTCGAAGAGCTTGACCTCCGGCTTGCCTCCGCTGCGCGCGGCGTAGTCGCGCACGATGTCTTGCGTGCGGTCCTTGCTGCGCGCGTCGACGATGACGACTTCGTAGCGGTCCTTCGGGTAGTCGATGGCCAGCAGCGAGCCGAGGCAGCTGGGAAGGTAGCGCTCGGCGTTGAGGACCGTGATCACCACGCTGACGAACGGCTCCTCGGCCAACGCTCCCGCCAAGGGCCGCGGCCCCTTCAGCGTTGCGGCTTCACCCGAGCAGCATGCCCGCGCCCACGCCCACCGACACCAGGCCCGTGGCGACGTTGACCGCGCGCCGCACGGCCTGCGACCGCGCGCGCACCACGGGCAGCGCCAGCAGCGCGGCGAAGAGCGCCATGCCCGCGACGACGCCGAGGCTGAACACGCCCACGCCGGCGAGCAAGCCGCCGAGGCTCACCACGCCGAGGCTCGCCGTCAGGAGCAGCAGCATCTCGTCGTTGCTCGCGACGCCGTGCAGGACGCCCAGCCCCAGCATCGCGTGGTGGGCGCCCACCTTGTGGCCGAGCACGTGCCAGTGCGGGTGGTCGTGCACCACCGGGCCGTGCGTGTGCGCGTGGCGGTGGATCAGCTTCACCTCCCACACGAGCGCGAGCACGCCGACGAGCACGAGCGTCGCCGCGACGACCAGCTCCATCTGGGCGAGCCAGCCCGTGGCGAGCTGCTCCTTCGCCAGGAACAGCGCGACCGTGAGCAGCCCCGCCGTGAGCGCGTGCCCCAGCCCCCAGTGCAGCCCGAGCCGCACGGCGCTGCGAGCGCCCGGCGCGCGCGCCAGCAGCAAGCCCACCGCCGCGAGGTGGTCGGGGTCGTAGGCGTGCTTCACCCCGAGCGCCAGCGCGAGGCCGAGGAACAGCCAGGGCTCCACGGGGACCCAACGCCGCGTTGCCCTGTCAGGCTTTCGCTCGCAAGACCGCCCCGACAAGCCTAAATCGCGTCCGGGCCTTGCCGGGCCGTGCGGGTGCTCATCACCGGCGGCCACGGCTTCATCGGCCGCTGGCTGGCCCAGGACTTGGTGGCGCAGGGCCACGACGTGTGGGCCACCTACGACGCGCCGCCGCGCGCGGGCGAGACCTTGCCCCAGCCGATCCGCGCGGTGCATCTCGACGTGCGCGATGGCCACCAGATGGAGCAGGTGCTGCGCGCGTCCACGCCGGACCGCGTCTACCACCTCGCGGCGCAGAGCTTCCCCACGCTGAGCTGGAAGGACCCCGTGCTCACGATGGACGTGAACGTCAAGGGCACGGTCCACCTCTTCGAGGCGCATCGCAAGCTCGGCCTGCGCGCGCGCATCCTCGTCGCCTGCAGCAGCGCCGAGTATGGGTTCGTGCGGCCCGACGAGGTGCCCACGAAGGAAACCCAGCCCCTCGCGCCGCTGCACCCCTACGGCGTCAGCAAGGTCGCGCAGGACCTGCTGGCCTACCAGGAGCACCGCAACTACGGCACGCACACGAGCCGCGTGCGCATCTTCAACACGACCGGGCCCGGCAAGACGGGCGACGTCTGCGCCGACCTCACGCGCCGCGCCGTCGAGGCGGAGCAGGGCAAGCTCGCCGTGCTCACGGTGGGCAACCTCGAGCCGCGGCGCGGCTTCTGCGATGTGCGCGACATGATGAAGGCGCTCCAGGCAGCCCTCGAGAAGGGCGCGCCCGGCGAGGTGTACAACGCCGGCGCGACCGAGGCGGTGAGCATCCGCGAGGTGCTCGACATGATCCTCGGCCTCGTCAAGAACAAGCCGCGCGTCGAGCAGGACAAGGCCCTGCTGCGGCCCACCGACGAACCGATCATCCTCGGCGACTCCTCCAAGCTCCGCGCCGCGACGGGCTGGCAGCCGCGTGTGCCGCTGCCCCAGACCCTGCAGGACATGGTCGAGCATGGGCGCCGCGCGCTCGCCGCAGGGCCGGGAGCATGATCGGGCGCTCCACGGGGCTGATCATCGCCAACACCCTCATCGGCGCCGTCCTCGGCCTCGCGGCGCTGAAGCTCTTCGCGGTCTACACCGACGCCTCGGCCGACGGCCTGCTGGGCCAGCTCGCGTTCGCCATGGGCCTCGCTGGGCTGCTGACCATGCTGCTCGACATGGGCCTCGGCAGCGCCCACACGCGGCGCGTCAGCGAGGGCCGCGACCTCGGCACGGCCGTCGCGACGTACGCGCGCGCGAAGGCGGGGCTGGCGGTGCTCTTCCTCGCCGTGGTGGCGGCCGGCGCGTTCGTCGGCGCGGGCCTGGGCATCCTGCAGGACACGCCGCGCGTGGCGATCCTGCTCGTGGGGGTGTACTTTGCGTTCATGGGCCTGCGCACGATCTTCACGGCGACCTTCGACGGCCGCCAGGAGTTCGCGAAGAGCCAGATGACGGTCCTTGCAGAGAACGTCACGCGCGTCGCGCTGATGATCGGCGTGGGCCTGCTCTTCGGCGGCGCGGTCTATGGCAAAGGCCCGCTCGCCGCCTGGATGCAGGGCTCCGGCCAGGCCCTGGGCGAGCTCGTGAGCCACCACGGCGCCGAGGCCCTCGCGGCTTGTTACGCGGTCGCGGGCCTCGCGTCCTTCGCGGTGGGCTATGCGCTGTTCCGCCGCGGCTACCCCGTGGGCAAGGCCGACAACGCCGTGCTGCGCGCGTATTGGAGCTTCGGGCGCCACGTGTTCCTCATGGCCATCGTGGGCAGCGTGCTCATCAGCTTCGACCGCGTCGTCATCACGGCCTTCTGGGACCCCAAGCACACGGGCCAGTACTACGGCGCGCAGCGCTTCAGCGACCTCATCAGCATGGTGCCAGCCGCCGTGTACACGGTCCTTTTCCCGGCGCTCAGCGCGCACTACGCGCGCGGCAACCGCGACGAGACCCGCGCGGCCATCGCGAGCGCCGTGCGGCACGTGAGCCTCATCGTGGTGCCGCTCGTGGTGTTCGCCATCGCGCTCGCGGGCCCGCTGCTGAGCGTCGTGCTCACAGGGCAGTTCACCGCCGCCACGACCCTGCGCGTGCTCGCGATCTACGCGCTGCTGTACGCCATCAGCTACCCCTACGCCGCTGTCCTGCAGGCCCTCGGCCGCCCCGACCTCCCGGCGCGCGCCGCGGTCGCTGCGACGGCCATCAACGCCGTGCTCAACCTCGCCCTCGTGCCGCCGGCGGGCGCGCTGCTCGGGCTGCCCACCGCAGGCTGGGCCGAGACCGGCGCCGCCGTCGCGACCGCGTTTGCCGCCGGCGCGCAGTTCCTCATCCTGCGCCGCGCCGTCAACAAGCTCGAAGGCGCGGTGCCCCTCGGCCACCTCGCGAAGCACCTCGTCGCCGGCGCTGCCGCGGGCGCGGTGCTGCTCGCGCTGGCGCCGCCGCCGAACGACGCGCCGTGGTACCTGATGCTCGTGCTCCTGGGCGTCGGCGGCGCCATCTACCTCGCCGTGCTCGTGCTGCTGCGCGAGTTCACGCGCCACGATCTCGACCTCTACATGCACCTGCTCGATCCGGCCGCGATGGCGCGTCACGTCAGCGAGGAGGTGCAGTCCCACGGCCCCGAGGGCCCGCGCGGGCAGCCGCCGGCCGGACCGCCCCCCAAGCCCGGGCCGTGAGGGGCCCGGGGAACAACGTTCATACCACCCGAGCCCATGAGCCAGCCCGATGCCCGGGACCGAGCCGCGCCCTGCCCAGGCAGCGCTGGTCAGCGTGGTGGTCACCGTGCGCAACGAGGAGCGGCACCTCGGCGCGCTGCTCGAGTCGCTGCTGCTGCAGCAGGGGCCCTTCGAGGTGCTGGTGGTGGACAGCGACAGCGAGGACCGCACGCGCGCCATCGCGCAGGACTACGCCGCGAAGCACCCCGAGATCCAGCTCCTGCTGCACGGCGGCACGCGGGGCGAGAGCCGCAACTTCGGCGTCGCGCAGGCGAAAGGCGAGGCGGTCGCGTTCATCGACGGCGACTGCGTCGCGGATCCTGGCTGGCTCCACGCGCTGCGCGCCCGGCTCGGCGAGCACGCCATCGTCGCGGGCGCGACGCGCCAGGTCGGCAAGACCGCCTGGCAGGCCCTCGAGCGGGTCGAGCTGAAGCACAAGGGCTTCGAGGTGACGGCGCCGAGCTGCAACCTCGCCTATCGCCGCGCCGTGTTCGAGGAGCTGGGCGGCTTCGACCCTTGGTTCCGCACGGCCGAGGACATCGACCTCAACTTCCGCGCCGTGGACCGCGGCCACAGCATCGCCGTCGCGGGCGACGCGCTCGTCTTCCACAAGAGCCGCGACACCTTCGTGCGGTTCCTCAAGCAGGCGGTGTGGAACGGCTACGGACGCAAACAGCTGACGCTCAAGCACGGCAAGCTCTGGAGCGCGTACTCGCTGCGCCGGATGTTCCAGACGCAGATCACCGTGTGGGGCGTGCTGCGCCTGGGCGCCGCGCTCGCTGGCTACATGGTCGCGAAGGTGCGCGAGGGCCACCAGCCGCGCCAGCCGCGCGCGGAGGAGCGCGAGGGCCGCCTGCACGTGCCCGCCGCCCCTTCTGCCGCGCGGCGCCCGTGAGGCCAATCCAGCACCTTTTTGGGGCTGCGTCCCTTGCAGGCACGATGGAGTCCGCGCCGCCCCGGCGGCTGCTGTCGCTGGTCATCCCCGCGCTCAACGAGGAGCAGGGCATCGGGCCGGTGCTCGACGAGCTGCCGCGGAAGGAGCTGGCCGAGATGGGCTGGGACGTCGAGGCCGTCGTCGTGGACGGCGAGAGCAAGGACCGCACGCGCGAGGTCGCGCGCGGCAAGGGCGCGCGCGTCATCCTGGAGCCGCGCCGGGGCTATGGCCGGGCCTACAAGACGGGCTTCCAGCACGCGAAGGGCGAGGTCATCGCGACCGCCGACGCGGATGGCACCTATCCCGTCAGCGACCTGCCGAAGCTGCTGCAATTGCTCGAGCGGGAGCGGCTCGACTTCATCACGTGCGACCGCTTCGGCGAGCTGGAGCAGGGGGCCATGAGCGGCAAGCACAAGTTCGGCAACTGGTTGCTGAGCTTCGCGGCGCGCGTGCTGTTCATGGCCAAGGTGCGCGACTCGCAGAGCGGGATGTGGGTGTTCCGCCGCAGCGTCCTGGACAAGGTCACGCTCACGGCCGACGGCATGCCCTTCAGCGAGGAGATCAAGATCGAGGCCTTCCGCAACCCCAAGCTGCGGAGCCGCGAGGTGCCGATCCGCTATCGGGTCCGGGTGGGCGAGGTGAAGCTGCAGAGCTGGCGCGACGGGGCGCGGAACCTCGTGTTCCTGCTGCGCAAGCGGTTCGGGTTCACGCGCGTGGAGCCGGAGCCGTAAGCGCAAGCCTCAAGGGCGCGGTCGCGCGTCGAGCCGTGATGGCCCTGGCCCACCTCGTCGGCAGCAACGACGACGCGCTCGAGGCCGCGCTCCTCGTCGCGGTCGTGGCGCTGCTCCTGCTGGGCCCGCTGCTGGCCGCGCGCTGGAAGCGCTGGCGCGAGCGGCGGCGCAAGGTCACGGGCCGTTGACGCTGCACAGCACGACGCCGGTGCCCTCGGTGTCGCAGCGCATGGTGAGCGGGATGCCCGCCGGCGGGAAGGTGCCGACGTGGTCGCACACGCCGAAGATCACGTTCGGGTCGGGGTCGATGACGGTGCCGGTCACGAGGATGCCGCGGCAGATGAACTGGTGGAACGCGCCAGGGCCCTCGATGGTCATCGTCATGGTGCCCTCGAAGGCGCCCATGAACCCCATGCCGTACAGCCCAAGGGACGTGAAGGTGCCCACGCTGCACGTGTCGGTGTTGAAGTTGATGCAGTATAGCCCCGCCTGCGAGGCGGGCAGCGCCACCCCCGCGAGCGCCGGTCCGGCGAGCAGGAGCGCAGCGAGCACGGCCGCGGCCGCGGCGAACGAGCGCGAGGCGCGCATGGCGCCGGCACGCGGCGCGCCGCGCTTCAGGGTTGCCTGCGCAGGCTGGTCACAGCCCGTTCGCCACAAGGCTTAAGCAAAAATCGAACGGTCGCCGCCGCATGCGGGCCATGCTCCACACGTCGGGCGGCGGCTCCGACAGCACGCTCCTCATCGTGGCGGCGGTCGTGGTCCTGCTCGCGGTGGCCGCCGGCGTGCTGCTGTGGAGGCGCCGCGCCCATGGCCGCGCGTGAGCTTCGCCTCGCGCTCGCGGCGCTGCTGCTGGTCGCGCCCGCGCTGCTCGCGGCGGCGCATGGCCCGCCGCTCCAGCGGCAGTTCGACCCGCTGACGCTCGGCTTCGCTTTGTGGCTGGGCCCGGCGGGCTTGGTCCTCGAAGCGCCGGCAGAAGCCGCGGTGCCGATGGCCGGCGCGCCCGGCGGGGCCGCGCCGCCGCTCGACTTCCAGCTCGACGTGCCCGTGCGCACCTCGCTGCTCGGCGGCATCGCGGCGCACCTCGTCGTGCGCGCGGACGGGCTCGTGCTCCCGCGCGCGCCCGGCAACGCGCTGCTGCAGCTCGAGGCGCTGCGCGGCGGCGAGCCGGTCGAGGGCACAGCCGAGGAGGTCGCTGCGCCTGCGACGCCCTTGCAGCCCGGCGCGAGCTACGCGCTCGACGCCGCCACCGGCTCGTTTCCTGAGCCCCTCGCGGTTGGCGACGCGGTCGGCGTGCGCGTGACCTTCGTGGGCACAGCCGCGGGCGGCGGGCTCTCGCTGCTGCTGGGCCCCGAGGCCAGCCGCGCCAACCTCACCGCGCGCGTGGCGGGCCTCGACGACCTCGGCCACGAGCACGCGGGCTGGCGCCACCTGCGCGCGCAGGACTTCGGCGAGGCGGAACGGCTCGTGGACGTGCCGGTGCTGGACCTCGAGCTGCACCACGGGAGCCCCGACCAGACCGCCGCGCA